>SXXZ01000130.1 GCA_005789375.1 Verrucomicrobiales bacterium
TCTCCCGGCGGTAGGGTTCGCGGGCATCGGGCAGGATGCGGGGCAGCGCCGCGTCAGTCCCGCGCCGCCAATGGACCCACCCCCGAATGTTTTCATTTTCGCCGACTCGCAGAACGGGGACTTGGGTCACCAGAATGACGGTCCGCGCCAAGGGACAAACTTCCTCCAGGAAGGTGCTGAGATCCCGCTCTAGATCCTTGCCAGACCAGGCATCCCATCGATCGATGACTAAGAGCGTTTCTGGCCGCCATTCGCGGAGATACCGGCGTCGGGCTTCATCGAAGGCGGCCCCGTCCTCGCGCCTCGGGAATAGCGGGCTGTCGACATTTACAAACAAGGCCGGGATGCCATTGCCTGCGCTCAGGAAAGCGACCGGAACCCGGCGTTCACGGCACAAGTCATCGATTACTTTCGAATACATCAGCGCATGGGAACTGCCGAAAACCACGACCTGGGGGGTGATCGAATTTCCCGAGGTCCTCAGTCCGCCGGTACGCCACGGTTCAGGAGGCCGGTCGGCCGAAGGAACGGGGATGCGGCAACCCCAGTAGCGGGAGGATTCGCTCCAGTGGGGATCTTGGGGCGTCGAGCAGTCGTAGAGGCGGCCCGAGAAGGTCATGGGCTCGAAGCGATGGTCGGGATCCACCTCAGAATGCCGATACCACGACAACACGCAGAGAGCGGTGGTGAGAGCTATTCCACCGGCCAGCCAGGCCAATCGTCTCGGGCGGCTTCGGTTGGAATCCCGCAGGGGCTTTTCTACCCAGCGATACGCTGCATAGGCGGCTCCCACGCTCAGAATTCCTCCGGCCACTGCGCCGGCGGTCTCCGGCAGATTGCGGTAGTTGGCCAGGAGTCGGCCTAGCACGATGAGCGGCCAATGCCAGAGGTAGAGCGAGTAGGACATCAGGCCCAGTCCGACAAGCGCTGGCCAAGACAGCGCCCGGGTCAGGGGATGGGTGGGTTGTTGGAGGCTAACCAGCACGCAGGCCGTGCCCACGGTGGGAATTAAAGCCATGGCTCCGAGTGACGAATCTGCATGGGGCACCGCCACCAGGCTGCCCAGGACAA
The DNA here is from genome assembly GCA_005789375.1 of Verrucomicrobiales bacterium. The sequence continues at coordinate 1,072 of SXXZ01000130.1, forward strand.
GGACCAGCCCGATCCAACCGGTAGCGCGTGGCAGTTGACGGGCGACGGGTGACGACCGTGCCCAGTGCGCCGCGGCCGCACCTAGCAGGAGTTCCCAAGCGCGGGTGGGCAGTAAGTAGAAGGTTCCGGACGGATGGTGCCGCGATCCGTGAATCCAGAGGGCCAGGCTCAGGACGGCCGGTACGGCGAGGCTGCCGAGGTTCAGCCAGCGTTTGCGGTGCAGCAGGAAGAGCAGGGCAGGAAAGAAGAGGTAGAATTGCTCCTCGATGCCCAGGCTCCAGAAGTGGGTTAGTGGAGCGCTTTCAGCGGCAACACCCCAGTAGCTCCCAAGGTATTTCCATACGAAGAGATTGGAAAGGTTGGCCAGCGTGAAGAGGCCGTGTAGCCCCGGCTGGATGGCGGAATTGGGAGGCAGGCAGAGGTTCCAGAGCACCAACGTGACGCCAAGGGTCAAGGTGGCGTTGGGCAGGAGCCGCAAGGCGCGACGCAGGTAGAATTCACGGAAGGAAAATCGGCCCGACTCGAGGTCGGCTGAGACGATTCCGTGGATGAGGAAGCCCGAGAGGACAAAGAAAGCATCCACCCCCAGGAACCCTCCGGGCAGCAACGGCGGGTGCAGGTGAAAGAGCCACACCCCCAGGACGGCAATGCCCCGAAGGCCGTCGAGGGCCGGATTGTAACCGGGTTTGCGCGGGGTGTCGGACATGGGCGGAGGTCGCGGGAGCGATTGAGAGCGGTGAACGCGTTAGCGTCCCTTGCGGTCCCGGCGCTGCAGTTCGCGCAGTGGGCGCCAACCGATTCGGATAATCTTCTCTCGCTCCACGAGGGCCTTAAGATCGGGATCTCGGGTGAAGGCCTCAAATTCCTCGGTGCGGGTCTTCCAACTGCCGGTGATGGCCTTCAATTCATCGGTGGCCATGCCGGCGTGGATGAACAGTTCGGTGACGCCCGGCTTCAAGCTGGCCAGCTTGCGCGTCCAGTAGCCTTTGACGTCCTTGGGTTCGTCTTGGAGGTCCTCGTAGACGAAGTCGTCGGGGAACACGATACCTTGGGCGGCAAAGGTTGCGCGCTGGGTGGAGCCGCCCATTTTGGCGAGCGTTTCCTGCGAGGCCATGCGGACGGGCAAGTCGAATTCTACGGCCAGTTTGAGGTATTGCTCGGCGTAGGCAGCATTGAGTTGCAGCGTCCCCATGTGGGAGTCGAGGTGGGTGACGTCGACTCCACTAGCCAGGGCTTGGCGGACTTGGGCCCGGGCCTCGAGGTAGGCCTCCTGCGGCGTGCCCTTGGCATAGACTTGTTGCACGGTCTGCCACAAGTAGCCGTCGGGGTCGATGAGGCCTGGAACCTCGGAGCGCGGGGCGACCGGGCCCCAGCGATAGATGCGCCATTCCGAGGTCTGGGCTAGGTGCAGACCGAAGTCCTTTTCCGGGTGCGTTTTGGCGTAACTCACCATCTCGGGGAACCACGGGCAGGGGACCATTAGCGTGGCGCTGGTCATCAGGCCTTTTTCGAGGCACTCGATGGTGGCCAAGTTGGCCGTGTGGCACATTCCGCAGTCATCGCCGTTAATAATGAGGAGCTTGGCGTCGGCCGGGTAACCGAGGCGGACGGCCAGCGGGGTTTCGTTCCGAGCGGCGGTGTCAGCCCCGGACAATCCGCAGGCTAGCCCGAGCATCGCAGTGAGGGAATGGATCCATCGCATGATCCAGAGGTCGTACCCGGGTCGGCCCGGTTAGAACAGCGCATTTGCCGGCTGATCCTTCGCCACCATCTGGGCGGTGTGCTCCGGTCAGCCTCCCGGCGCTTCGAGGGTTTCGACCATGGACCGAGCCGTAGCAATCCAGGTGGGCAGTTGGCTGATGCGGGCCAAGCGGTTCGGTCGGCTGAGGATGAGGCAGTCGGCCCGGCCTTCGATGCGCCATCCGGGATGCGCCCGGACCCATGACTCGAGGGCCTCGGTGAACGGACCGCTCGGCTGGGTTTTGGGGCCTTCCCACAGGCTGCGCCTCTTGCCGATGCGGAATGGAGCTTCGTCCAGTCCCGGGATCCACAGCGCAATGAACGTCTCCACCGGTATGGGGTCGGAAACCTCGGGTGAGCCGGTGCCGGTCTCCCAAGTGCCCACAGGGGCTTTGGTGTGGTATTGGAGATAGCGTTCGCCGCGGTCTCCGATGAGCACGGTGGCCGTACCGATCGTGCCCGAGAGCAATTCCATGGGATGCTCGTGGCCCGGGATTGGGATCGTGGGTGCATGGCCTGAATACATGGATCGGAGGCCCTGTTCCCGGCCCGCCTGGACCCAGGCATCGCCCCGATTCCGGGCTACTTTCAGCCAGGCCAGCCAGCCGGCGAAGAGGAGCAGGCCGACGGAGAACCCGATCTCCGTGCCCAGGTTTGGATCCAGAAGGTAGCCCATCGCGAGCGATCCTCCCACCAGCAGCAGGAAGGCGAGAAATCCCCGGGCGGCATGGATGGAATGATCGAGGCGTCGCATGGGAATCCTGGGGGGCTCTAGGCGATCAAGCCTTCAATGGGGCCCTCAATCGGATCGCATCCGGATGGGTTTTGTAGAAGTCGTCGAGGGGGAAGCATCCGCTGACCAAGCCGTTGCGGGGTCCGGTGGTGCATTCGCTGAAGGTGCGACAAACTTGGCGGCGTTGCAGGGGGCGTCCGGCCTGGATGTCGGCGGGCAGGTCTGGATAACTCAGGACCATTCGGCCTAATCCGACGACATCCACATGACCGGCGGCGATTTGTGCTGAGGCGACGGCCGGAAGCCATTCCTGAAGGTACGTGTAGGCCGAACCCACCAGGACCAGATTTGGGAACGCAGCCTTGGCTTGGGCGACTGCTTCAATTTGGCGCGCCACGCCCACCAGCGGATCTTCCGGAGGCAAGTAGCCGTCGCTGGGAGGAGTCATGGCCGGGCGCTGCAAGTGCGGATTGTAATAGGGGCTGGCAGCAGTGAGGCAAACCAGTCGGATTCCCAGCGATTCCAGCAGCCGAAGGAAGGCGAAGGGTTCTGAGAGATCCATCTCGAGGGCATTGTCCGAATTGGCCCCGAACGCATAAGGATAGGGGCCGGACCACGGCGTGGGAGTACCGATGCCATCGGGGCCCTTTTGGAAGGGGAAGCTATCGAAGAGGCTCAGGCGGACTCCGATCGCCAAGCCGGGGGCGTCGCGGCGAATGCCGTTCACGATGTCGGTGAGGAAGCGGGTTCGGTTGGCGAAGGAGCCCCCGTAGCGGCCGGGCCGGGTGACCGCAGAGAGGAACTCGTGGCCCAGGTAACCGTGGCAGTGCTTGATGTCCACGAAGTCGAAGCCCGCCCGCTGGGCTCGGACGGCCGCGGTGACCATGTCGGCGATGAGGTCGTCCACCTCGGTGTCGCTCAAGACCGCTCGGTCGTCGGTGATGCCGAATCGGGCATCGAGCAGGGGGTGCCGGTAGGCGATCCGCGGCTCGAGGCGGACCTTGTCGTGGGGTCGGGCGAAGCGGCCCGAGTGTGTGAGTTGAAGGCCCACCAGCAGGTCGCCGTCTTGGCCATGCTGTTCCCGGTGTGCCGCCACCAGTTCGTCTCGCAGCGCCGCCAGATCGGGCACGTTGGCCTCAGAAAGAACTAGTTGATGCGGGTTGGCTCTTCCGTCCGGGCGCACGGCCACGGCCTCGCCGCCCCAGATGAGTTTGGCCCCGCTTTGTCCAAAACGCCGCCAGCGCCGTCGGACCAAGTCGGTCGGTCGTCCGTCCGGGGTGCCGTCCCAACCTTCCATCGGCAGGATGGCCCAGCGGTTACCGATGGGTTTTGGTATGCCAATATCGGCCGGGATCACGCGTCCCAGTACCGCGGGTTGGGCTGTGTCATCGACGGGCAGGGGGTGTCCAAGTCCTGCGAACCGCTGGCGCAGCTCCTCGGCGCTCTTGAGGATCGCTAGTTTTGGGAATCGGAACGGAGTTGGGGCGGACATGGAAGTTTGGTCAGGGTGTTCAGTGGATCAGGGCAGCGGCAGCGAGCAGGAGCAGACCGGTGATCAATCCGGCAGCCACGTCGTCCATCACAATGCCCCAGCCACGCGGGAGGTGCTGGAGGGCGCCGATGGGCCCCGGCTTGCCGATGTCGAGGGCCCGGAACAGCGCGAACGCCGCCAACCACCAGAGGCCGTGGGTCGGCAGCACGGTCAGATCTCTGCTGGAAACCACCCCCAGCAGGCAGCCTGCCTTCAAGGGCAACAGGGTGAGTGGAATAGCGATAATTTCGTCGAGGACCACCGATCCTGGGTCGGTTTTGCCCAGCAAGGCCTCGGCCCGCGAGCAGACTGGAACTGCGAGCAGTAGGGCCGCGAGGGTCACGGAGACCGCCATCCAGAGCGGCAGTGTCAGCACTGGGACGGTGAGAATGCAGCCCACGAGGCTACCCCAGGTTCCAGGTCCTGGGCGTAGTCGCCCCGAACCGAACCCTTCGGCCAGCCAGAGGATGCCACGGTCGAAGAGGCGCATGACCTAGAGACGGTATTCCTCGGGGTTGGGCCCTGTCTCGGGCAATTATCAAATCGTCGAGCCGTGGACTCTTGTGGGGACGATGGAAAGGGACTGTGGGAAAAGAAAAAGCGGACGCCTTGCGACGCCCGCCTAACCCAAACAACCAAACTAATCCTCCTCTACCAGTTCGCCTTTTGAGCGTTCCAGAATGAGGGCCTTCTTCGCGCTGTTGCGGCGGTTGGAAGGTCCTCGGGAGAACCAACGCGATCGAGCATGCCATGGGTTAGGCCGCCGGCCAGAGGATTTTTCGGACTCCTCCCTCTCGTCGGAAAGAAACAATTGGCTAGTTTGTGTGACCTTCCTGTTTCTCTCCGGGCTTCGGGCTTTCGTTGTTTGAGATGAACGGCTTTGATTGGGGCATGACCTCGCGGTTCCTACTTCTGATGGTATTCTGGGTCTCGTTCGTCCATGCCGAATCCGCGCCGCAGTGGATTTGGGGGCCGGCCGGGGCGGAGAACGAAGTTCGCTTTTTCCGCAAGACATTCACCGTGCCGCCCGGCGCCATGGGTGGTGATGTCGTTTTAGCGGCCGACGATGAAGCTGAAGTGTCCGTTAATCGCCAACGACTGGGATCCAATAATTCTTGGAAGAAGCCGACGCGACTCAAGATTCGATCGGTGTCCCGGGGAGAGAACGTTCTCGAAATTCGGGCGCGAAACCTCTCCGGAGGGGCTGGCGTCTTGGCCCGGATCGAGTTCTTGATGCGGGACGCTCCTCGCGTGGACTTCGTGACGGATGGTTCTTGGCAGACCTCCTCGGACGGTGTGTCTGGTTGGACTCCGGTCCAGTTGTTGGGGGTGGTTGGAACTCCGCCCTGGGGGCCCATTTCGTTGGAGCCCGTGGCTACGCCGGTGGACGGCATTTCAGTGAAGGAAGGCTTTCGACTGGAGTTGATTCACAGTGCGCGACCTGGCGAAGGATCTTGGATCTCTATGACGCGGGACGATCAGGGGCGCTTAATCATCAGTCCTCAGGGGCCTGAGTCTTTGCTCCGCCTGACGATCGAGCAGGGCAAGTTGGCCAAGATGGAACGACTGGAAACCCAGGTGGGTGGGGCCATGGGCCTGCTGCATGCCTTCGGGGCCCTGTATATGAATGGGAGAGGCCCGGACGGGTATCACTTGTACCGGATTCGCGATGCCGATGGGGATGGTCGCTACGAGTCCACTCAGTTGCTCCGGCGCTGGACGGGCAGTGGCGGTGAGCACGGACCCCACGCGCTTGTGAAGGGGCCGGATGATCGGATCTATGCCGTGGCTGGTAACTTCACTGACGTGCCGAGCGATTTGGCGCCTCACTCTCCGGTCGCCCATTATGCGGAGGATCTGGCGTTGCCTCGACTGGAGGATGTCAACGGATTCGGAGCCGGGCGCAAGGCTCCTGGCGGCTTTGTGCTGAGCCTGGATCGGGACGGTCAGGATACGCGGTTGTTCTCGGCCGGCCAACGCAACGCCTATGGCATCGCCTTCAACGCCGACGGTGAACTATTCAGCTTCGATTCGGACATGGAGCGCGACTGGGGAACCCCTTGGTATCGGCCGTCGCGAATTCAACACATCGTTAGTGGTTCCGACCACGGTTACCGCGAAGGTTCCGGAAAGTGGCCCGACTATTATGCCGACTCAATGCCCCCAGTGGTGGATGTGGGCATCGGATCGCCGACGAGCATCCGATTCGGGACAGGGACGGCCTTTCCTGCCCGCTACCAGAAAGCGCTCTTCGGCCTAGATTGGGTTTTTGGGCGACTCATTGCTGTGCATCTCCAAGAACAGGGAGCCGGGTACACCGGTCGGGTGGAGACGCTTTTCAGGGGAGGCGCGATGAACCTCACCGATTTGGAGGTGGGACCGGATGGAGCCCTGTACTGCATTACCGGCGGACGTGGAGGCCAGTCGGGACTGTACCGACTGACCTTTGTTGGCAACCCGGCCTCCGAGCCTTCGGTCGCAGTGGTGGCGGGTGCCAAAGAAGCCCGGGCGCAGCGACGGCAATTAGAGGCCGTCCATGGACAAGCGACTTCGGGATGGCTGACCTCGGGTTGGTCGCAGTTGGGATCGGCTGATCCGATGCTGCGCCAGGCCGCTCGGATTGCGCTGGAATCCCAACCAGTGGCCACCTGGGTCGAGAAGGCTTTGGCCGAGGAGAATCCCAAGATCGGTTTGAGCGCCCTGTTAGCCCTGGCGCGATGCGGAGATGGAACGCAGCAAGTGGCGCTGCTCAAAGCCCTGGGCCGGTGGCCCCTCGACGCGTTGGACGAAGAAGGGTTTCTGACCCAGCTCCGGGTAATCGAGGTGGCGTTCGCCCGTCATGGAATTCCGGCAGCCCTCAAGCCAATGGTCATTGAAAAACTGGGTCGTCAGTTCCCAGCCTCAACCTGGCCTCGTAACCGCGAGTTGTCGCAGTTGCTCGTCGCACTGGGCGATGGAGAGGTTGTGCCTAAGACTCTTCAGCTGCGGGATGCCTCGAAGACGTGGCAGGAACGGATGCACTACACGGCCGCCTTGCACGGGATGACCCAAGGGTGGACTCCGGCTTTGCGTCAGCGCTACTTCGCTGGGTTTCGGCAAATCCCCTCGGGGTGGGGCCACATTCCGGCCGCCTATGAACAATGGTTCCTGGATGTGGACCAGAAGCCCAACCCCGGGGCTGGATTTGATCCGTTGATCAAACGCCTCGAGCAGAAGGCCTTCGCATTAATTCCCGACGCGGAAAAAGGCCCGATTGCCGAGCTGATGAAGGCCCCGCCATCCGCCGTTCCCGCTCCCACGGTTCTCGCAGCGACACCCAGCCGCTCCAACGGGAATCGAGCATGGAAGTTTGACGACTTGGCCGATGTCTTGAGCACGCCCCTGTCGGGCCGAAATTATGCGCGAGGTCAGCAAGTTTATCAGCTCTCCCAATGCGGGGTCTGCCACCGCTTTCAGGGGGCAGGAGGCGCAACGGGACCGGAGCTGACCGGGGTGTCTAGCCGATACTCCCGGGCGGACTTGTGGCGTTCCATTGTCGATCCCAACGCGGTCATCTCCGAGCAGTACCAGTCCATGGTCCTGACTCTGAAAGACGGGAAGGAGATCACGGGTCGGGTGTTGGAAGATTCTCCGACCCAGATCGTGGTTGGGGTTGATGCCCTGACCGACCGAAAAGTGACCGTGCAACCCAGTGAGGTGCGTCACCGCGTCGTCTCCAAGGTGTCGTCCATGCCAGAAGGATTGCTCTCGGCTTGGGGGCGGGAAGACATCCTCGACTTGCTGGGTTACTTGGAGTCCAACGGGCAGGAAAAGTCTCCGATCTTCAAGCGGCGTTGAGCGCTTTCCACAGCACGTGGACGACCCAGAGGAGGATCATGCCGCTGGCGCTGGCCACCTTGACAGCGGTCCCGGCGATGAGGCCGAGTGCCGCCCCAACGCCCGCGCTACCCGCCTCGCTCCAGGGGCGTCCTCCGATCCATTCGCCAAGAATGGCGCCCAGTAACGGGCCAGCGATCCATCCCAACGGAGGCCACCACAACCCCAGCAAACCGCCGATGGCCGCTCCCACCATACCGCGCCAGGTGGCTCCGAGTCGTTGGGCACCATAGCTGGCCGCCGCGAAGTCTAAGACGGCCGAGAACACTGCGACGACGATGAGTGTGAGCAGAACCCATGTGGCTGCCCCGTGATCCCCGAGGATCCATCGGTGCCCCAGGGCTGCGAGGGCAATTAACGGAGTGCCGGGGAGTCCGGGTAGGAGCGCGCCCGCCAAGCCGACGAGCATGATGAGGAGGGTGAGGGCGAAGGTGGTGATTTCGGAGGGGCTCACGGTCGTAGTTGGGATGAACGGTACGCAGAGTGTCGGATCTGGAAATGAGGATGGCAGTTTTTTCGTTAGACAGAGCCTCGATGCAGATGTTTTTGACCAGGATCTGTGTTTGGGCCTTGGGTTCAGCGGCCCGCGCAGCGATCCGGCAGCGGTAACGTTATAAAGTCTCACGCTCACTTTCTTCTGCAAGATTCGTAAAAAGCCTGAAAACAGAACTGCTTCTCAGCACCCATCTAAACGAATCCCATCGGATCGAAAAGCGTGTCCGTCGGGGTTGGATGTCTTGGTCCGTCGCCGAAGACGTTGGACAAGTTATCAGAGTCTCCGATCCTCCCGCTGCCAGTTCCAGCCCTCGCTCGGATAGTTGAGAATGTTATTTTGAGCCAGTTGGCGGTTGACGCATCAAAAATCCCTGCTAGGTTGGTCTCGTTCTTTCGCAGCAGAGTTATAAAAGCGCGTTGATTTGCTTCCCTTGATTTTTTCACTGGAGCGAGTTAATGGGACTTTTAATCGTAGGACTGAAGTTTTGGTGCCTGACGTTTATCGGGGTTTTAAAGAGAGTTTTTTTAGGGAGTGGTTTTGAACCGTTCAAGGTTTGTTGGTTAGATTGTTCGTTGAAGTTTTCGATTTCAGAAAACAAAGCGTTCAAATCTTGTTCAACAAGGCGTTTAACAGAGCAAGACTAGGTTAACTTAACAAGCGTCCTAAACCCCGTCTGTCAGTTGCACTGTTCGTTTTCTGAGGCGTCGTTGTTCAACTCCTCAGGATCTCCACTAAGTCCTACAGAACTGATTCTGATTATTCCCCGGGGCGTATGGTCATCCTCTGACTGGCGCCCCGGTTTTTCTTTGGGCCTCCGTCGGAACGACGGGGGCCTTTTTTTTGGTGCGCCCGCCAGAGCGCACTCTTCAACGGGTTAAAGTCCCGAGCAGGCCCGACAAGGGACAGGGACCGACAAGGGACAGGGACAGGCTGCCCCACCTCACAGGAGGTCCTCGGGCCACATCCAGTGGTCCTCCCAAAACCCACCTCACCCAAGCACTTCCGAGGTAGGGCGATTTCTCCGAAAGCGCCATGTCCGCAGACACGGACCACCGCAGGGACAGGCTGTTTACAGGGACAGGCTCCAACGGGTTAAAGTGCGTCTCAGAGGCCCGGCAAGGCAAGGGACAGGCTGCCTAACCTCACAGAGGCCCGGCAAGGCAAGGGACAGGCTGCCTAACCTCACAGGAGGTCCTCGGGCCACATCCAGTGGTCCTCCCAAAACCCACCTCACCCAAGCACTTCCGAGGTAGGGCGATTTCTCCGAAAGCGCCACTTCCGCAGACACGGACCACCGCAGGGACAGGCTCCTCACAAGGGACAGGCTCCTCACAAGGGACAGGCGTTTCTTCGTAGGGATTCAGAATGCTATCGTTGTTTTGCCTAAGGCCGGAAGAGTTGGCATTCTCGTCGCCACAGATGCGTCACATTATTTACATCTGGGTGTTGGTGTGGTTGGAAGCTGGGTTGCACCGATCAGCGGTGCTGGTTGCAGCAACCACTAAGGCTACCAATGATTCAATCCAAGCCCCAGCCAAGGCCCGGATTCATGCCATCTCGGATCCTAGGGCGACCTCTGCATTCATTCCGGATTCGGAAGTGGTTCGGAAGCTAGTGGACCGGGGGCTGTTGGCCCTGTCCGGCAAGACCAACACGGCCACAGCCTGGAAGGTGTGGGTCAAACCGGCCGATGTGGTGGGCTTTAAAGTGATCTCGGCCCCAGGAACGCTGACGGGTACCCGACCTGCCGTGGTCGAGGCGTTGGTCGAGTCACTCATCCAGTCTGGGCATCCTGCTCAGCGGATTGTGATTTGGGATCGTCAGGCTCGTGATCTTAAGACCGCCGGTTTCCAGGAACTGGCCCGCCGATTGGGCGTCCGCTGTGTGGCGACAACCGATGCGGGATGGGATGGGAATCAATTTTACGAGGCGGCGGCGCAGGGAAAACTCGTCTACGGCGATCTGGAGTTTGGGAAGGGCGACCGCTTTGCCGTTGGACGCCGCTCCCATGTCTCAAAACTACTCACTCAGGAAGTGACCCGAATCATCCCTGTGACCCCCATTTTGACTCACCACTCTGGGGGGATCTACGGCCACCTGCTGTCGCTGGCCTTTGGTTCCGTGGACAATATGTACCGCTTTGAAACCGACTCCAGCCGGACCGAGGAGTCGGTGCCGGAACTTTGCGCGCTGGATGACCTCATGCCCAAGGTGGCCTTTGGTGTCACCGATGCGCTGGTGGGCCAGGTTCGGGGCGATGACAAGGCTCGGTTGCATGACACGATCGCTCTCAATGAATTGCGCTTCGGAACCGATTTGGTGGCTTTGGACGTGGTCTCGATGTCCGACGTGGTGGGCGCGCGCAGGGCCTATCCCATCGAAGGGGAAAAACCTATGCGTACCGACCTCTTCTTCAATGCAGAGTTGCTGGAACTCGGAATCGCCAACACCAACCGGATCGAGCTTCTTCGGGCTCCGTGATGAATCCGTTGGAGGCCGAGGTCTGGATTGAGCCCGTGGGTGAGGCAGATTTGCCGAAAGTCCGCGACCTGGCCGAACGCA
>SXXZ01000131.1 GCA_005789375.1 Verrucomicrobiales bacterium
ATAGTGAGTGATGTTGGAAATGTCGTTGTTGCAAGCGGGTTGAGGCCAGAGGGCGAGCCTCCCTATCTCCGCCATTGACCAAGGATTCGCTGGGTCCTCCACAGACCTTTCAGGGTTCCTCTAAAAAAAGCGCAGTCGGGAAAAACAGTCCGGGCCCGGGGGGCTTGCGAACCTTCTGGCCCATCAGGCCCTGGCTCTGTCCGGTCGCCGAATTGCCCGTAGCATTTCAAGGAGAGCTCACTAGCCTTCAGGTCATGAGTATCGCAGTTGCAGGCCGAGTGGCGTGGGGGGTGGCTTTGGGATTGGCAATCGGTGCCGCGATCGGGTCTTCCACAGCGGCCGACCTTCCTGCCCCCGGATTTACTCCCGAATCTCGGGGTGAACATGCGCTGACGGGCATTCTGGCCCATGTGCGTCCCGGAGTGACCCTGACCAATGCCACACTCCTCATTCGCGATGGCCGGATCGCCTCGGTGGGTGTCGGAATCAACATCCCCGCCTCGGCCCGGACTTGGAACCTGCCCGGCGCGCACGTTTACCCCGGGTTCATCGATCCCTACCTGACGCTGGGATCGGCGGGCGGTGCGGTGACCACGCAGGGCTCCGATTTTCCGGCGAACGGCACGGGATCACTCACCTCCGGGGCCCCCCGTTTTTTTGGAGTGCCCGGCCAGGAGCGCGATCCCGGATCGCCCGGACCGGCTCACGGCATTGCCGAAGTGACACCCGAACGGCGGATGATTGATGGCTTGTCCCCGGATCCTAAGGAGTTGGCCGCCCTGCGTGAGATGGGCTTTACCGCCGCCAATGTCGTTCCGGCCAAGGGGATCCTGCGCGGACAATCCGTAGCCATCAGCCTCTCGGATGTGTCTCCGAACCGGGCAGTCCTCAAGTCCGAGACCGCCCAACATGTGGCCTTCGCAGTCGGAGGCGGAGGCGGCGATGCCTATCCCAAATCGCTAATGGGAGTCATCGCCACGGTGAGGCAAGCCTGGATGGATGCGGCGTGGTACCGCGCAGATCAGGCCGATTACAATTCAGCAGGACGTTCCAGCACCCGACCACGGCCCGAGATTAACGCGGCTCTCGCAGCGCTCCAACCGACGCTAGGAAACCCGTCCGCTGCCGGTTCACAACCAGTGGTCTTCGAAGCCGGCAGTGTCTTGATGCAAGATCGGGCTTTCCGGGTGGCTTCCGAAGCGGGGTTACGACCGCAGCTTGTGGCCAGCGGTCAGGAATGGCGACGGCCAGACCTCTTGGCACCCATGGCCAAGGCAGCCGTTCCGTTCATCGTGCCGCTCAACTTTCCGGCGTTGCCCAAGTTCCCCGAGGAATCTGCGTGGGATTCTGTCTCCCTCGACGTGCTGCGGGCCTGGGATTGGGCCCCAGAAAACCCTGCCTTGCTCGTCCGTTCTGGTCTGACCATCGCCCTGACTACCCACGCACTGCCGGACCGCAAATCCTTCCGCTCGCAATTGCGTATGGCTCTCGACCGAGGCCTCTCCGAATCCAATGCCTTGGCTGGACTGACCACCACCCCGGCGGCTTTGTGCGGACTCAGTGATTCTCTGGGTACTATTGAATCGGGGAAACTCGCTCACCTGACCGTGGTGGAGCCCGGCGGTGGATTTTTTGATCCCGCTTCCCGAGTCACGGCCGTGTGGATCGATGGCGTGGCCTACGAGACCGATGCCGCCTTAAAGACTCCTGAGCGCAAGGAACCCAACGTGGAGGCCGAGGCCAAGAAGGCCGAGGAACGCCAACTGGTGGCCCGACGCGTGGCCCATCCTCCCATGGACGGCCGCGGACCCATCGCCCAACCGGGTTCGGTAATTATTCGCAATGCCACGATCTGGACCAGCGGCCCGGAGGGCACTCTTTTGCGAGCCGATCTGCTCGTGGCCAACGGAAAAATCCAGGCCGTGGGTTCTTCGCTGGCGGCCGGTCCGGCGGTCCAGGAAATCGATGGCACCGGGCTGCATGTGACCCCCGGTATTCTCGACTGCCATTCGCACTCGATGATCCTGGGTGCGGTCAATGAGGGCACCTTGCCCAGCACGGCGATGGTCCGCGTTGCTGATGTGGTCAATTCCGAGAGTGAGAACATCCACCAGCAACTGGCCGGCGGCACCACGCTGGTGAACTTATTGCACGGGTCGGCCAATCCGATCGGTGGCCAGAACTGTGTGATCAAACTGCGCGAAGGAGCCACGCCCGAGGCGCTGAAATTCGAGCCGGCTCCCGGTGGCATCAAGTTCGCTCTTGGCGAGAACGTCAAACAGTCGGGGTGGGGCGACAAGGCGGTGACCCGATTCCCACAAACCCGGATGGGCGTCGGCACCTTTTATCGGAATCGATTCACCGCGGCCCAGCAGTACCGCGATGCGTTCCGCAAAGGCCGCCAATCCGACGGCTCGCCGGTTCGGCGAGATCTCGAACTCGAGGCCCTCGTGGAAATCCTCGAAGGCACCCGACTCATTCACTGCCACAGCTACCGTCAGGACGAAATCCTAGCATTCCTGCGCGTGATGGAGTCCTTCGGGGTCCGCGTGGCGTCACTGCAGCACATCCTCGAAGGCTATAAGGTGGCTGACGAAATCGCGCGCCACGGGGCCGGCGCCAGTGCCTTCGCCGACTGGTGGGCCTACAAGTACGAGGTCATCGATGCGATCCCTTATGCCGGAAGTCTTATGCGGGAGCGCGGGGTGACCGTGAGTTTCAACTCCGATTCCAGCGACCACGCCCGCCGGCTCAATTTCGAGGCGGCTAAGGCCGTGAAGTACGGCGGTACCCCCGAGGCTGAGGCGCTAAAATTTGTGACACTCAATCCAGCCAAACAACTCGGCATCGACCACCGGGTGGGTTCTCTGGAATCGGGCAAGGACGCCGACTTCGTGATCTGGAGCGGCTCACCGCTAGACTCTGCAACTCGCTGCCTCGAGACCTGGGTGGACGGCCGCTGCTACTTCAAACTCTCGGCGGAGGCGGCTCGGGTGAAAGCACTTCAGGAGGAACGCAGTGCGTTGCATGCCAAGGCCCATAAAGTGGCCGGGAGCGGAGGGGAATCCAACGCCTCCGACAAGGCCCGCAAACAGTTCTTCGAACGCGCGCTCGAACAAGCCCGCCACTGGAGCGTGAAGGAATGTCAGGATTGTTTGGTCCGACAGACGGAGTGATGGCCGGCGACCTTCCGCCATGAAAATCCCGAATCCGCAACCGACGGCCCTGCGACGATCGAAGGTCGCCGGGCTCCGCTCGCCGTTGCCGACGCTCCGTGACCAAACCGGCCAAACCAGTTCTTCAATTACCTCCGGAGCCAAACCGTCCGAAAAGATCGTCATCTCCGGGTGCGATTACCTCGGCTTGTCGGACGATGCGGTGATCCGGGAAGCGTGGCTGAAGGCCTCAGCCAGCGGGCCTCTTCAAACCGGTGCTTCTCGAGCGACGACCGGTGATCACCTCCTGTACCGCCGCGCAGAGAAAGCCATCGCGGACTTCCTAAGTGAACCCGCGGCGGTCCTCACGGCCACGGGTTACCTCGCATCGCTGGCGGTGGCGCAAGGACTGCGGGATCAGGCCACCCATGTGGTCGTCGATGCCTCTGCACACAACTGCGTTCAAGACGGCGCCCGCTTGAGTGGATTGCCAATCCTCTCCTTTGCCTCCGGCGATGTCCGTGCGTTGCGCTCGGTGCTGCGCGAACTACCGCCATCGGCCCGCCCGCTGGTGGCCACCGATGGGGTCTACGGCATCCGGGGCGGTATGGCCCCACTGAAGGATTACCTGGAGGCATTGCCCGCCTCAGGCTGGCTCTGGGTAGACGACGCCCATGGCCTCGGATCCGTGGGTGCCACCGGTCGAGGGTCACCCGAATTTTTTGGCCTCCGAGATTCCCGACTCATCCGAAGCGTCACGTTTTCAAAAGCCTTGGCCGTCGCCGGCGGAGCAGTCATTGGTGAAGCCTCCCTGATGGAACAGGTTCGCACGCGGGCTGGAGCCTATTTGGGATCCTCGGCGCCGCCGCTGGCCATCGCAGCAGCCATCGCGGCTGCCGTGGTCCGGGTCCATAAACTTCCGGGCCGCGTCCGCCGGTTGCAGGAACTCGCCCGCCGTTTTTCGACGGCGCTACCGACCCGGCCCGAAATCTTCAACGACGCCCGAACTCCGGTCACCGCAATCCATCCCCGCAATGCGGCCCAAGCCCAACGACTCACTAAAGCCCTGACCCAAGCCGGCTTTGTCCCGCCGTGGATTCGCTACCCGGGCGGGCCCGGTGGTGGGTTTTTTCGCATCGCCCTTGCAGCGACTCATTCCCGAAGTCAAATCGACCGGCTGGCACGCTCGATCCGGGCGGGCTTAAACGAATAGCGGCCACCGTTTCGAAATCTGGGCGACCTATTACTGGGGAGAGCCGTCGCCTTCCTGAAACTCCACACCACGACGGAGGCGGAAGGGTTCACTACGGACAATCTCCAAGATTAACTTCGGCGCTCGATGACCATCACTGGCCACGGCCTCGGTGATCCGCTTTACGGCCGGGATGTCATAATATTCGACGCCACGTCCCAACGCGTAGGCCAGCATCTTTTCAGTGAGGTGACGCAAGAAGAGTTGCTTGCGCTCCAGAAGGACTTGCTTGAGGGCCTCCGGACCCACAATCACCACGCCGCCCGGCAATTCTCCGCTGGCATCCACCGATTCTCCCGACACCTGGGTGCGCCATCGACCGATGGGATCGAAATTCTCTAGGGCGAAGCCCAGGGGATCCAAACGCGCATGACAGGCCGCGCAGTTGGGATCCTTGCGGTGCTTCTCTAGGCGCTGACGAAAGGTGAGTCCCTCACTCTTCTC
>SXXZ01000132.1 GCA_005789375.1 Verrucomicrobiales bacterium
ACAGGCCAAGAGAATGGCCGGCAGGCCCGCCAGCCAAGCCACGGGCCCCTTGGCGAGAAATCCTAGGGCCAATGAGGTGAAGAAAACCCAGAACCATCCGGCAATGGCTCGTCTCCGACCACGGGCCTGATGCAGTTCCCACCCGGACCAGCTCGACAGGGTGAAGAAAAACACCATCACCATGTCCGCAACGGCGAGGTGGGCGTGGACAAAGGCTTGGGGGCAGGTGACCCAGAGAATCCCGGCCATCATTCCGGCACCGTTTCCGGCGAGGCGTCGTCCCCAGAGGGCGAGCAAACCGGTGGTCAGAGTGGCACAGAGGATGGAGGGAAGTCGTACCGCCATTTCGGTGGCCCCCAAAAGAGAAATACTTCCAGCCTGGAGCCAGTAGATGAGAGGGGGTTTGTCGAAGCGGTACTCGCCATTCAAATGGGGCACCACCCAGTTGCCCGTTTCGAGCATCTCCCGGGAGGCTTCTGCAAAACGAGGTTCATCCCGGTCCATCAAAGGCAACAACCACGATCCGGCGCCGAAACAGCTCAGAGCCACCGCGAGCAGGACCACCCAGCTCCAAGCGGGCCATTGACCGTGTTCTCTCGGGGACCCGATTGCGCCTTCCATCGTTTCCGAGGCTGGCAAATTCGAGGGTCAACGGAAAGCCGAAGGGTGCTGTGAGTTGGGGTTGGGTTGAGAGTGGATGAACTGCTTCAGGGTTAGATGAGCCGCTAGGATTCAATTGGATGGGCCCGGCTGGCTGATGCCTTCTTCCGCTCGAGCGTCGTTGTTTGCCCATGACGGGCCTCCAGCACGAGCCTCAGCAGGGCTCGCTCTTCAACTCTTGCCTCGTCTAGCCAAAGAATCCGCCACGATACCCTTTTGCTCTCCACAGAATGAATTTGGATGAGAGGGGGTCGGCGGATGTTTCAGGATTGTTTCGTTCCAGTCCGAGTTGGTTTTGTCAGTGTTGACGTGTGCATTTAACGCACTCAGTAGATCCGCACGGGATCAAAGCAGCTGATCTCGTTCCTGAGGCCGGTGCCGATCGCTTGCAGCTTGTCGGGTATTGGCTTCTTGGCTGGACCCTTGTCGGATTACCATTCCTGGGACTGTTGTTTTGGTCCGATGATTGGTTGCGCTCGCAACGGTCGGCCTTGAGCGGAAAGGGTTGGAACCTCTTGGCGTCGACCATCAGCGCTTCGGCCAATGGATTTGTTCTGATTCCCGCAGTTGTGGGGTTGGGTGTGTGGTTCAAACATAGCTCGAAACGCAGGGCTGCCAGGCTCCTGGGGGCGATGTTACTGTCCGGCCTCGTGTCAGGCGTTGCAGGCACGGGACTCCGATCGATCATCGGTAGGACCCGACCGGAGGTGTCGGTGGAGCAGGGGTGGTTTGGTCCACGCAAGGATGGACGTTGGATTATCGGACGCCACGCCTACGCATCGTTTCCCTCCGGACATGCTTCTTTAGCGGCAGGTTTGGGTTTTATGGCTTTTGTCTGGGGCCCTCGGGCTGGAGGGCTGGGTCTAGCTTTTGCACTTGCGGTGGCTTGGTCCCGGTTCCATCTGGGGGCCCATCGGGCTTCAGACGTATGGGCTGGCCTGCTCGTTGGAGCGCTGACGGTCACCCTTTTATGGCCATCCTGCTGGGCTTGGGTCCATCGGGGGAAGCGACCCAGTGGGTGGCCCTGGAGTGGTTGGCTCGTAGAAGAAATCTCTCACAACTACCCGGTCGACTCTCGAAAGGGCTGAGCTCGGCGCCCGTGGAGCTCAGGCTGAAGTCGCTGTGACTGAATGAATTCTCATTCATGGTCCAGACACTGGCTGAGAACCCAGCATTCTTCCTTCATTCTCAGACAAGTCCTAAAGTTTTTCCCGGCAATGGGCGATAGCCAAGGATAGTCGGATCCGAGGGCTCATTATCGTGGGCAACTCGCTATCAGGGCTTGTGTGCGCCATGAAGATCCAAACCATTCATAGTCGAATCCTAATACTGACCGTCTCCGCCGCCGTTGTGCCCGTTTTGATCGTCTTGGTTCGAGGGTTGTTGGGTGAGGGGATCGGTAAGTATGCCAGCTTTTGGATTGGGGCTGTTGCCGTCCCATCGCTGATCGCCTTGGGTTCTCTGACTCGAACAGCCTTGATCGACTTTGATAAAAACCCCGAACTAGAGTCTGACGACAACCGAAGCTCGTCGCTGGAGGAGGCCTTTCGAGCTGTGGCGACTGCTGAGAAGAGGTGTAAGGATCTCGAGTCTCAGAACGAACGTCTTCAGGATCGATCCGTTTCTCTCCAAGGAAAGATTCGCGCGTTGGAGGAGGAGGCAATCGCTAAAGAAGCCCTGAAACCGCTAGGTATTATCGATGGATTGCGCTCGGTGATCGACAATGCGGGTGAGCGGGTGACCACCACACTTTCGGGGGGGTCTCAGTTAGAAGTTGGTTTGGCCTTATCTAAGGCAGAAATCGATGGGGTGCAAGGCATGCTTAACTCCCTAGGGCGCAAACTGGCCCGTCCTCAGGTTGAAGAAATAATGGAGGCACATGCCGGCGGCAAAACTACCCGAATGCTATTGGTTGAGGATGATCAGACCAGTCGTCGCCTCATCCGGGCCCTGCTGCCTAAGGAACTCAATGTGACCATTACCGAGGCCGAAGACGGTCAGGCTGCGTTGAGCCTGATGGAGAAGCCTCCGTATCCGGACATCATTGTCTGCGACGTGTTGATGCCCAATATGGATGGATTGGAGTTTATTGCCCATCTGCGTGACCTTCCGCGCTTTTCTAATATCCCGGTGGTCATGATCTCGGCCAATGCGTTCAAGGACAACGTCGCCAAGGCGGCCACGCTCAAGGTGACTCGTTTTCTGCGCAAACCCTTGGAGCGGAAAGACCTGGCCGATGCCGTCGAAGCTGCCCTGAAGGACGTCAGTAGCACGGAGTCGACACTCTTCAAGGCTCAGCAGCGTCTGTGTCTCGATGACAAGGCCTACTTCGAGTTGTCGACGGGCTTCTCACGAGCCATCAGCGAATCTATCACCTTTGTGCGTTCTTCGATTAGTCGGGATCGATGGCAGGCTGCGACCGTACGCATCAACGCCCTCAGTGGATCTATCCAGATGGTGGGCGACGAGCGTCTCTCGGTAGTCATTACCAGAGTTGAAGCTCAGTTGAGGCGGGCTGACATTGCCGGTGTTACCATTGATCTCGAGATACTTGAGCAGGAAAACGAGCGCTTCATGCGTACTCTGGTCCACGCTTTCAATCCTGAAACAAGCGAAGCGACCTCTACGGACAACAATCCTGTTTTCAATAAGGACAGTCAGTCAGTCTTAAAGAAGGAGAAGATTGTTGTTACCGTCCAAACACCGGATTGATGCCCGTTGAGCGCGAGCCTTTCGGATTCGGCACTGCAGGGTGCGGGATTGACTGCAGGGTGCGGGTCTCGAATCGTCACTCTCGGCGGGTAGATTCGGTGTTGGTCAGGCATTCACCGCGTAGAGTTTAAAAGCCCGCACGAGGTGTGTCCGGTTTTGGTACCCAGGCATCAGGCTTGAGCGGCATTAGGAACTATCGCTGTGCAAAGCCTTCTTCCTCAAACGCAGTACTGGCCGTAGCCTCCGCGAGTGATTTCGTTGGCCGATACTTCCGCGGGACAAGAGCCCACCGATTGGGTGGAGCCTGTTCGGGAGATCTTTTCCCAGAGCGGACTGCTTTCTCGGGCCAGCAACTTTGAGTATCGCCCTGAGCAACAGCAAATGGCCATGGCCGTCGCCTCGGCACTTCAGAACCGCCAGCATTTGCTTGTGGAGGCTGGTACCGGTGTTGGTAAAAGTTTTGCGTATCTGATTCCGGCGATTCTTTTTGCCGTTGGGCGCAAGAAGAAGGCGGTGATTTCCACCCACACTATTAATTTGCAGGAGCAGTTGGTGGAGAAAGACCTGCCCGTCCTAAATCAGGTGCTCCCTGTCGATTTCAGTTTTGCGATGCTGAAGGGGCGCTCCAATTACTTGTGCACCCGCCGCCTGCGCAAGGCCATGCAGCAATGTGATTCGCTCTTTACCTCTCCGGAAGCGGCCGAGTTGCGTCGGATCGAAGAGTGGAGTCGCACCACCCAAGATGGTTCGCTGAGTGACTTCTCTGTGGAACCTGATCCCAAGGTCTGGGAGCACGTCTGCTCCGAGCGCGGGTTGTGTACTCCCAAGAAATGTGGTTTTCAAAGTGATCAGGCCAAGTTGGGGCCGGTCTGTTTCTTTCAGCGCGCCCGCCAGAAGATTCTCGGGGCCGATGTGTTGGTGCTCAACCACACCCTGTTCTTCACCTTGCTCAACGGAGTCGAGTCCGATCCCGAGGGCGGTGTCCTTTTCAAGAACGACTTCGTAATCTTCGACGAGGCCCATACCGTTGAGTCGGTGGCTGCGCGGCATATCGGCGTCAGTGTGAGCAGCGGTCAGGTTCGCTATGCGCTTCAACGTCTTTGGAACCCGCGAACCGAGAAGGGGCTTTTGTCCACCTTGCGTTCGGCCTCCAACGTTCGATTGGTGGCCGATGTGCTCAAGGAGACCGACGACTTTTTTGTGCGGGTGGAGGACTCCTGCCAGGAGTTGGCCCGATCGGCGACCCCGTCGGATTCAGATCGGCCTACGCCCAGTGAACAGCCCACCCGGGTTTGGAAAGAGTTGCGGATCCGCAGGCCAGACCTTGTCCAAGACAGCCTGACCCTGCCGCTGCAGCGCTTGCGCGAGCAGATCCATGAGCTCATTCAGACCTCCGAAGACAAGGAGACGGGCGAGGAGTTGATGGAATGCAATCGTCGCTTGGCAGACCTTAAGGTGGCCGTCTCCACCTTTCTGAGTCAGACGGCCGAGGATCATGTCTATTGGGTGGAGCGCACCGGGAAGACTCAGAAGAATCTTTCGTTGAATGCGGCTCCGGTCGTGGTGGCCGACTTTTTGCGTCAACGGCTCTTTGAATCGGGAACTTCCGTGATCCTGACCAGCGCCACCCTAGGAACGACAGGGCCTTCCGGAGCGGCCGCCGCCCCTTCGATTCCGCTGCCTCGGTCTCCGATGTCCGCGGCGTACCCGATCGGCTCCGCGCTTCCCAGAGCAGGCTCAATTGCGGCGCTCCGCTATGTGGCCGGAAGGGTAGGGGGTGAAGATGCTCAGGGGCTTCAGGTGGGTTCGCCGTTTGATTATCCCCGTCAAATGACGCTGTTCGTCGCCGGCAAAATGCCCGATCCCCGGGAAGCGGGTTACGAGGATGCGCTGGTTCATTGGATCGAGCACTTCATTTCACGGACCCATGGCAAGGCCTTCGTGTTGTTCACGAGTCACCGATTGATGCTCCAGGTCGCGGGGCGGATGGAATCGTTCTTTGGCCGACTGGGACTCGAGTGCTACGTGCAGAACACCGGGATGCCTCGATCGACCATGTTGGAGAAATTTCGAGAAAACCGAGATTCAGTCCTCTTTGGGACCGACAGCTTTTGGCAAGGAGTGGATGTGCCGGGTGATGCTCTGAGCAATGTCATTATCACCCGGTTGCCCTTTGCCGTGCCCGATCACCCGTTGGTGGAGGCCCGGATCGAGCAAATCGAAGCCGAGGGCGGCAACGCCTTCAGCGCCTTCAGCCTTCCGGAGGCCATTCTCAAGTTTCGGCAGGGTGTCGGCCGGTTGATCCGAACCAAGACCGATACCGGGATCGTGGTGATTTTGGACAATCGCGTGCTGACCAAACGCTACGGTAAGGCGTTTCTGGAGTCGGTTCCCCCGTGCCCGATGGAAATTGTTTGAAAGGCTCGGCCCGGACCCATTGTTGGTTTCTTCCCGTGAACCCACGGTTCAATGCTTCCCTCGCGCCTCTCAGCTTCGGTAGGTTGGGGCCGTGCATTTCCGCAAGGTGACGTTGGTGGGCGTGGGCCTGCTAGGCGGTTCGCTCGGTATGGCGCTGCGGCGCCGTGGCCTGGCGGATGAGGTCCAGGGCTTCGTCCGGCGGGCTTCGTCGGTGGCCGAGTGTCTGGCTCTGGGCGTGGTGGACCGCTGCTCGCGCAATTTGGCCGAGGCCGTGGTGGACGCCGACCTAGTGGTCTTGTGTTCTCCGGTCGGGCAAAGTCCCGGGTTGTTCCGAGAAATGTCCCGGCACTTGTCACCCGATTGTTTGGTGACGGATGTCGGCAGCGTGAAATCCGACCTGATAGCCGAGATTGAGCCGTTGGCCCAGGGGGCTGGCGTTCGATTTGTCGGCAGTCATCCGATGGCCGGGGCCGAGAAGAGTGGTCCGGCCCATGCCCGAGCCGACTTGTTCGAGGGAGCTGTCTGCGTGGTGACTCCCACGACGGCGAGCGATCCCTCCGCTGTGCTCGCCATCCGCTCCTTGTGGGAGGCGGTGGGCTCGCGGGTACTCCAAATGAACCCGGTGCTTCACGACGATTTGGTGGCCCGCTCGAGTCACCTGCCGCATGTGGTGGCCGCTGAGTTGGCCAACTACGTCCTCAGCCCGGTCCACCCGAAGGAACAATCCGATTTGTGCGCCGGCGGATTTCGCGACACCACTCGGATTGCCTCGGGTTCTCCGGAAATGTGGAAAGACATCGCCCTGGCCAACCGGCGTCACCTCTCCCGGGTGCTGGGAGTCTTTATCGAAGATTTGTCTGAATTCCGACTCGCTCTGGACGCGGGCGATGAGAAATCCATCGAAGATTTCTTCCGCCAGGCCAAATCTCGAAGAGACCTCCGCTTTCCTGATCCCGAGCCTAAGAAAACCGCCTGAGCCGATGCCGCTGCCCGACCTCATTGAGATTGTTCCCCCACCGTCTCCTGCCTTCGTGTCCATCACGGTGCCGGGATCCAAGAGCATTACCAATCGTGCTCTTATCTTGGCGGCCTTGTCGTCCGGCACGGTCACACTGACCGGTGCCTTGTGGAGCGAAGACACGCAAGTCATGACCGAGTGCCTGCGTCAGTTGGGATTTGCCGTGGGTGTGGCCCAAGACCTCGCCGAGGAGGCCAACCGCGTTATTCAGGTGGAAGGGTTGGGGGGGCGGATTCCCAGGGCTGGCACGGAGTCCTCACCCTTAGAATTGTATGTGGGCAATGCCGGGACGGCGGCCCGTTTTCTGTCGGCCATGGTTTGCTTGGGAGAGGGGTGCTACCGGTTGTCGGGTGTGCCACGAATGCATGAGCGCCCCCAGGCGGCCTTGCTTCAGGCCCTCCGCTCGTTGGGATACCGGGTGGATGCACCCGGAGACCGTCTGCCCGCTGTGATCCACGGAGCCGGTCCTCGGTCTGGGTCGTGCCGGGTCAGTGTGGCGGAGAGTTCTCAATTCGCTTCGGCCCTCCTGCTTCCGGGGAAGGTGGCGGGTTGGGAGGTGCAGATCGCCGACGCCAATCCGGATGAATTGCCATATGTCGAAATGACCCGTCGACTGGTTGAGTCCTTTCCGCACTCCGGTGGCATTTTTCAGATAGAGCCCGACGCCTCCAGCGGCAGTTACTTTTGGGGAGCCGCCCGCCTGATGGGTAAAAACCGGGTCGAAGTCGCCCGTTGGCCCAGTTCGGGATGGCAGGTTGATGCACGGTATCCGAACTACCTGGATCTTCCGGCCGAGGTTTCGCGCGAGAGCGACCTGGGAGACAGCATCATGACAGCCATCACGCTGGCCTCCTTGGAAAACCATCCGGTCCGCTTCGTCGACTTGGGACGTCTGCGCCTGCAGGAATGCGAGCGGGTCCAGGCGCTGCGCACCGAATTGACCCAATGCGGTGCCAGCGTGACCGAGTCCGGTGACAGCCTGCTCATCCGTCCCTCGATCTTGCACGGGGCTGAGATCGAAACCTACGACGACCATCGCATGGCCATGTGCTTCGCCATGCTGGGGTTAAGGATTTCTGGTATGCGATTGCGCAACCCTCGCTGCGTCCGCAAGACCTTCCCCAATTTCTTCCGTAAACTGGCCGGGTCGCCCCCCTTTGGTCTTGGGGCGATCATTCTCGATGCCACCACCGGTCGAGTGCTTCCACTGAACGAACTCAACGCTGAATGAAGACCAAGACACTCAAGCTCCCCCAAGTCATTGCGGTCGACGGTCCCAGCGCGTCGGGCAAGGGGACTTTGTCCCGTCGGATGGCCCGCGAATTGGCCTATATTTATGTCGATTCGGGAGCCATGTACCGGACGCTGGCTTGGTATTGCTTGCAGCGGCAAATTCGACTCGAAAAGCCCATGACCGATGCCGATGAAAAGGCCGTCGTTCGTCAGCTTCGCAGCTGGAAATGGGAGCTTCGCGTGATCGACGCTCAGGCATGGATCCATGTCGAAGGGTATTTCCCGGCGACCGAGATCCGCACCGATGTCGTCGAGAAGGCGGTCCCGGTCGTCGCACAAATCGGCAAGGTTCGGGACTGGATGGTGGCCCGACAGCGGGATTGTGCCGCCCTCGGGCCGCTGGTCATGGAGGGACGCGATATCGGCACTGAAGTATTCCCTTTGGCTCCGGTAAAATTCTTCCTCGAGGCCGATGCCGAAGAGCGTCAGCGCCGGATTACCGACCGTGGGGGATCCACCGACGGAGCCTGGCGCGATAGCATGGACATCCATCGGAAGAAAGGAGCACTAATTCCGGCCCTGGATTCCGTCCGAATTAACAACACTGGACAAACCCCGGACGAGACTTTTGCTGTGCTTATGGGCCATGTCCGCCAGCGCCTCGGGTCCCGTTTGGAGAATCCGAAGCAGGGGTGATTTAATGGCTCCCACCCCTCGAACGATGCGGATCGGGTGGCTGCTCAAGCTGCTGTTGGGATGGGTCTGGATTAGCTCCTGGGTCGCCGAGGCCGCGGGCAATGAGGTGTTGGTCATCTACAATGCACAGATGCCTGCCTCCGAGGCCGTGGCTCGGCATTATGCCCAGCGGCGGTCGGTGCCAGACTCTCAACTTTTGGGACTTCGCCTTCCTGATTCGGGGACCATTTCCCGTGCGGACTACATTTCAGGGATCCAGGAACCGGTTCGCCGGCATCTCGTGGAGAAAGGACTGGCAGAGTGGGTGCCCGATTCCAGTTCGCCGCCCCAGGGTCGCAAGGCAACGGCCCGGAACCGCCTACGGCTGATTCGCTCGGAAATCCGATACTTGCTTCTGTGCTATGGGGTGCCCTGGTACATCCCTCACGACTCGTCGATGCGCAGTGAAACAGAGGGCATCCCTGCCCAATTTTTGCGCAATGACGCCTCGGTGGATGATGAGTTGGCGTTGCTGCCTCGGCTGGGTTTTAACGACCCGATTGCCACTTCTCCCAATCCTGTAGTCGGAGCCACCAATGCGGCCCAAATTCACCCCACGAATGGCGTCTTTATGGTGACGCGGTTGGACGGGCCCACGCCGGAGATCGCTCGGGGCCTGGTGGACAAGGCACTGGAGGCCGAGTCTCGGGGATTGTGGGGGCATGCCTACATTGACCTGCGAGCCATTACCAATGGGCCCTATTGGTGGGGCGACCGGATGATCACCAATGCAGCGGTAGCCGCCAAACGGCTGGGATTCGAGACCTTCGTTGACAATCAACCGGCCAGCTTGGGAGTCGGGTATCCTCTCAGTCAGGTGGCCCTCTACGTGGGTTGGTACGACAGTGGGGTGACTGGACCGTTCTACCGGGCCAGCGTTGAATTCCTCCCCGGGGCCTTCGCCTACCACTTGCATTCCTTCAGCGCGGCTAACCTTAGATCGGCCTCCGAAAACTGGGTGGGCCCGCTCCTAGCCCGCGGAGCCACCGCCACCATGGGTTGTGTGGCTGAGCCTTATTTGGAGTTCACCCCCAATCCGGCCATGTTCCTCGAGCGTTGGGGATACGTCGGGATGACCCTGGGCGAGGCGGCAACCGCGGCGCACCCGGTGCTGTCGTGGCAGACAGTGGTAGTGGGCGATCCGTTGTACCGGCCCTTCGGTCGCCTGCTGGCCGACGATGGCAAACGCCTGGATGCTGCCAACGATCCGTCGACGGCCTACGCGCTGGTCCGCAACGCCAACCTTCAAGTCATGGCGGGCCGCCCGGTGGAAGCAGTACGCGACCAGCTCGAGGGGCAGCGCTGGGCCACTAATCATGCGGTCGTGGCCGAAAAAATAGGACGTCTTTACTGGTCAGGCATCCGGGTTCGCAGGGCTTTGGAGTGGTATGACACGGCCCTGGGTCTGACCAACGCCACACCGATGCAGCGCCGACGCCTGCTGCTGGACAGTATCGAAGCCCATCGGGTGCTCGGGCAGCCGGCCGAGGCGTACCGGTGTCTGGAACAACTCATTGTCACGTCGCCTCCGGATGTTGACCGTCAGGAGCTGCGCATCCGTCAATTGCAGTTCGCTCGCGACATGCGGGATGTGGAAAAAATCACTTCTGTTTCGAATGAAGTTCAGCGCCTGGGTGGCCAGCGGTGATCGAGTTACAGTGCGCTCGCTATGACTCCTGAAGCCCTGCGACACCTCGCTGAATCAGATTTCGTCATGGGTGGCCTTATCGAAAAAATCGGTGCCTGCACCTTGAATCCAGAGCCTCAGCGAACTCCGTTCGAGTCGCTAGTCCGGGCCGTGGCCCACCAGCAGCTGCACGGCAAGGCGGCTGAAAGTATTTTGGGACGGTTTCTGGCGCGATTCCCCGGCCGCCGATTCCCTCGGCCCGAAGACTTGGAGTCGGTCACGGATGGAGACTTGCGATCCTTCGGCTTCTCGGGCTCTAAGGCGGCCGCCATCCGAGATATCGCCGCCAAGGCCATTGATGGCACCGTGCCCAGTTCGCGGAAAATCCGCACGCTTTCCGACGAGGAGATTGTCGATCGACTCACCGCTTGCCGCGGGGTCGGGCGGTGGACCGTTGAGATGCTGCTTATCTTCAAGTTGGGGCGGCCGGACGTTCTGCCGGTCGACGACTTCGGCGTTCGGGAGGGGTTCCGTGTGACTTATGGGCACGAGGTTCAACCTCGGCCGAAGGAATTGTTGGCCTTGGGTGAACGCTGGCGTCCGTTTCGAACGACCGCGGCCTGGTACTTATGGCGGGCTGCTGATGCCGCGAAGCTCGTAGCCAAGGTTTCGAAACTTTAAATGGCTAGTTCGGAAGAGAATTTACCTTCCGCCAGGGCTCTCACGGCTTTGGGACTTTGGGATAATTCTTCACGAGGGCCTG
>SXXZ01000133.1 GCA_005789375.1 Verrucomicrobiales bacterium
CCGCACATGAGGACTTGCGTCAACTCGGGCTTGGGACGGTTTTTCTCGTGGGCTTGGAGCTTTTGGTGGGCCTGGCTCCAGCCCGCGTCCGAAGTCTTCCACCAATCCAATAGCGTCTTCCGTTCGCTGGCCGAGAACGAGGCGGGGCCGCTTCCTGGGGTCTTGAGTCGCTCCAACAGGCCGGCGATTCCGGCCGGAACGCCCTCGGAGTCGAACGGGGCTGCGGCCATTGAGGTCACCGAAATGCGCGGCCGTCCGATGTGGTGACGGCTATTGACCTTAAACTCCAATTCGACGGTCAAGCGGACGCCTCCGGCTATCCGGATTGGAGACTCAAAATCCACGATGGCAGCTTGTCGGGTGCCGAATTTTGGGTCGACCGCCCATCCGGTGTGCGGGTCGTTGTCCAACGATCCTGCGATAGACAGGTTGCCGGTGTTTTGTTCGAAGGTGGCCCGAGGTCGCACCAAGAGGATCTCCTGCCGCTCGCCTCCCGACAACGGTTGAGCAAAGACCCGAATGCGGCTCAGCCCCAGGTTTCCATTGTCGGCCCGGCCGGGTCCGCCATGGGGTAGGCTCGGATCTGGCAGCGCCTCCAAGCGCAGCGATCGCAGCGTCGGGATCGGGCTTTGTCCGGTGAAGGTGTAGGTATCGTGGTCGGCGTTCTTGCCCTCGGCCAGGAAGGACCCGTCGGCCATTGCCTTGAAGCTGGCGCCGCCCTGGGATTTCCAGACGGGGGACTCCAGAAATTCCCAGTCGGCCGCGACCTTCGGTGCGGCCCCGGATCCCAGCCACGTCTCGAAGTGATTGGGGAGCACGGTTTGCTCGTACTGAGTGAGTTCGGCCTGATCTCGGGCGTGGTCGGCCTCAAAAGCGGCCAACCGGCGTTGGGTTTGTTCCGGATTCAGGTCGAGTTGCCGCTGACTGCGGACGGTCGTGGTAAAGGTCGACAGCAGTCGGTAATAATCCCGGGTGGGGATGGGATCGAACTTGTGGTCATGGCACCGGGCACACCCCACGGTCATACCGAGCATGGCAGAGGTCGTGGTGGACAGCATGTCGTCCATTGCGTCGTAGCGGGTCCGCTCCACCTCGTTGGCAGTGATTTGCGTGGGGAATACCCCGGCTCCAAGGAACCCTGTGGCCATCAGTGCTAGTGGGTTCCCTGGCTCGAACTCGTCACCGGCCAACTGCCACTGCACGAACTGGTCGTAGGGCATATCGGCATTCAGAGCCTTGATGACAAAGTCCCGGAAGTGATGGGCGCCCGGTCGGTCGTAGTCGTGTTCGAAGCCTGAGCTTTCGCCGAATCGTGCCACATCCAACCAATGACGCGCCCAGCGCTCGCCGTGCTGAGGTTGGGCCAACAGTGTGTCTATCGCCCGTTCCCACGCCCCGGGGGCAGAATCTAGTTCAAAGGCCTCCAGAGCCTCCGGGGTCGGGGGCAGGCCGAGCAGGTCGAAGGAGGCCCGGCGGAGCAGGGTGCGTCGATCGGCCTCGGGATTGAGTGACAGTTTTTTCTCCACCAGGCGGGCCTGAATGAAGGCGTCGATCGGGTGGGAGCCTGCGGACGGGACCTCCGGGGGCGTGACTCGGACTAGCGTTTGGTAGGGCCATCCGGTGAAGGGTTTGAGGGACTTCGAATCGGCCCCGGACTGGGTTCCGCTAGAACGTCCGGCGATCAGCGGGCCGTCATAGGGGGCTCCGTTATGAATCCACTCGGAGAGGGCTTTGGCCGAAGCCTCGGGCAAAGGCTCGCCTTTGGAGGGCATGTGGGGCTTCTCCGTGCGGGTGACTAAGCGCACCAGCTTGCTGCCTGGCCCGTCAAACAGACGAACGGCCAGACCCTCGGCTCCGCCCTTTAAAAGGTCTTCGCGGCTGGCCAGACTGAAGTCGCCCTGTGTTTTTTCTCCGCCATGGCATTTTAGGCAGTGGTTGGTCAGGAGCGGTCGAATTTCTTTTCGGAACAGTTCAAGGCCGCGGGTGAAGCGTTCGGCGTGGTCCGCCGGAAAGGGAACTGCGGGTTCGGCGGCGGCCAATCGAAGGCTCCCGACTAGAAATTGAAGTATTACGGCAGATGAGCCGGAAAACCGCACCAGGTATAAAGGGACAGTCATGGCATCGGGAGAGTCGGTGAGTCTGGTTTTGTTGGAGCCCAGGATGCAACTCCGGGATGAATGGATCGAAGGTCAATCTTTGGCATCCACTTCCGGTGGGGGGTTCTGATAGTCTTCCTCACGTGATCGCTGATTATCTTGACCAGTGCCGCAGTCTTCTGGACACGGCCGTCGCCCAGGAGGAGACCATCGCGGAGGCTGCGAACCTCTTTGCCGAGACCATCCTGGCTGGCCGAATGGTGCATTGTTTTGGCTCCGGCCATAGCCGCATCCTCGTTGAGGAAATGTGGCCCCGCTACGGATCGTTCCCCGGGTTCAATCCCATCGTGGAGCTCTCTTTGAGCTTCCACAACCTCGTGGTGGGTGCCAATGGACAGCGGCAGGCCATGTTCCTGGAGAATGTCCACGGATTGGCCGCCCGCATCCTCCGCAACTATGATCTTTCCCCTAAGGATACCGCCCTGGTGGCCTCCTCGTCGGGATGCAATTTGGTGCCGATTGAAATGGCTGAGGAGTTCAAGCGCCGTGGCGTAAAAGTCGTGGCTATCATTTCCAAGGCTCACAGCGAGGCCAGTCGCAGCCAGCGTCGCGATGGTCGCAAGTTGCAGGACTTTGCGGATGTCGTTCTCGACACGGGTGCTCCGGTGGGTGACGCCATGATCGAGGTCCCGGGTCTCGAAACTCCTGTGGGCCCTGGCTCCACCATTGGTGGGTGCATGCTCATTAATGCCATCAAGGTCGAGGTCGCCGCGCTGCTCACCGAGGCTGGAAAGCCGCCGACGGTGCTCACTGCGCCCGCGTTGGTGGGCAACGAGAAGGCCTCCCAGTTGTTTGAATCGGCCTATGATGAGCACGCCCGCCGCTTGGCCAAGCTGTATGCCCACATCGGTGAGGCTCCGGCCGAGGCCCCTGCAGCCCGACCGCGCCGCGAAGCTCGCCCGGAGCGCACCGAAGAGCGTCCGCGTGATGATCGGGGTCAGGAACGGAGTCAGGAACGCGCTCGCGATGATCGTGGAGAGCGCTCTGGAGTCCGTGACGGTGGCCGGGGCCGAGGTGGCGATCGCGATCCGCGTGGAGCCCGTGAGAGTGCCGTGCCTCGTCAGAGCATCGCCCCTCGCGAAGGCGCCGCGCCTCGTGAAGTTCGTGAAGTCCGTGAACCGCGGGCTGAGCGTCCGCAGCGCGAGGAACGCGAGCCGCGTGAAGAAACCCGTG
Organism: Verrucomicrobiales bacterium; assembly: GCA_005789375.1. Next base: position 3,330 of record SXXZ01000133.1, read on the forward strand.
GGCGCACCGGCGAGCGAAGTGAACGCCCCGACCGCAGCAGCGAACGCAGCGAGGGCGGCCGTGCGCCTCGTCGCATGGAAGAACCTTCGGAGCGTCCCCAGCGAGCCCCGCAGCCCCAGGCTGAGTCTGCTCCCGAGTCCTTCGGAGGAGCTGCTCCTGTCGAGGCACCCAAGCCGGCCAATTGGGACCGTATGGACGACATTGAACGTCGTCTCTGGTTGCGCGAGAACGGTCAAGCTCCGGCTCCTGCCCCCCGTCCGGAGGGTGGCGAGCGCAGCGGACGTGAGGATCGTGGCCGCGACAATGGCAATCGCCGAGGTGGGCGTGGCCGTCGGAACTAAAACCATTCAACCATGGCGGTCCTTCTGGTCGAGTGCCCCGATCAACGGGGCTTGGTGCACGCCATTAGTGGCGTGCTGCTCCGCCATGGTTGCAACGTCGTTGGTAATCAAGAGTTCGTAGATGCCGCGTCGGGGCGCTTCTACATGCGCACCGAGTTCGACGGTCCTGAGGTCTCCGCGACTGGGCAACAGCTCGTGGCGGAGACTCAGGCAAGTTTGCCTATCGGTGCACAGGTCCGCTTGGCGCAGCCCGGGCCCAAGCGGATCGTGGTGTTGGTATCCCGCGAACACCACTGCTTGGGCGATTTGCTAATTCGCCATCAATTCGGGGGGATCAATGCTCGGATCGAGGCCGTGATCAGCAACCATGCCCTTCTAGGCGACCTGGTTCGCAAGTTTGAGGTGCCCTTCCATCCTGTTCCTGCCGACGGGTTGGACCGGATGGCCCACGAGGCGGCCGTGCGGGGCATCCTCGACGAAATTCAGCCTGAGTTCCTCGTCTTGGCCAAATACATGCGGGTGTTGTCGCCTGATTTTGTGCGCCGATACCCGTCGCGGATCATTAATATTCACCATTCCTTCCTCCCGGCCTTTGTGGGAGCTAAGCCTTACCATCAGGCCTTCCAGCGCGGGGTGAAGGTCATTGGAGCCACCGCTCATCTGGTGACCGATGACCTGGATGCGGGTCCTATTTTGGTTCAGCAGGTGATTCCCGTAGACCATACCCACGCCGCCGCGGATCTCGTCCGGGCCGGACGCGATGTCGAGCAATTCGCCTTGGCGCAGGCGCTTCGGTTGGTCTTTGAAGACCGCGTGTTTTTGGCGGGCAACCGGACAGTCATTTTCGACTGAGCTGCCTGGGTTGCGAGAGTTTCTTTTTACGGTGTCTTTTCCCACCTTATGAATCAGTGCCCCTTGCGAACTTCGGTCGTCGGCAGTTATCCGTTTCCGGCCTGGTTAGAGCATGCCTCGCATCATCTGGATCGCTTTGGTTCGGAGGACCGTCTCGAGCTGCAATCCGATGCGGTCACCTGTGCCGTGAAGGATCAGTTAGCCGCCGGGCTGGATGTCATCACCGATGGCGAACAAACCCGGTTAGACTTCAATCTCAGCTTCTACGGCTACCTTCAGGGAATCGATCTGGAGTCGGCCTCGCCCCGTCGATGGGGTCCGCCTGCTCATGACCAGCGGGGACGCCACGCAGTCGTGGCTCCATTGCAGGCCCCTCGCGGACTTGGAGCTGTCGAGGAATACCGTCGCCTGGAGACCGTTGCCCGCGATCTGGGCGCGGCCAACCGGGTGACGCTGAAGGCTTCGATTCCCGGTCCCTACACACTGTCCGGTCGCCTCTTGCCCAACGCCGATTTGGGCTACCCAGACCGTTGGGCACTGACTGAAGCTCTCCTGCCCTTGGTACGCCAAGAATTGGAAGCGTTGGTGGCAGCGGGATGTCGCGAAATCAGCGTCGATGAGCCTTCGATGAGTTGCTATGGCTACCGGGAAGACGTCCGACGTTTCGTGGACCTCTTCAACCGGACGGTGGAAACGGTCACTGGCAAGACCCGGGTTTGCATGCACCTCTGCTTCGGCAACTACAAGGCACGAGCCATCGGTCCGCGGCAGATAGCGCCACTGTTTCCTGCCTTTCTCGACATGCACTGCGATGAAATGCATGTGGAGATGGCCAGTCGGGAGTTCTCGGAATTGGAGTTGATCGCGCAGGTGGCTCGGCATCGTGACGTGGCCGTGGGCATCGTGGACGTGAAGAGCTACTACATCGAGACGCCGGAGGACATTGCCGCCCGCGTGCGTCGGTGCCTGGAACACGTCCCGGCAGACCGATTGGTTTTGGCTCCGGATTGTGGACTCAGTCAGACGGCCCGCTGGGCGGCGCGACGCAAGCTGCAAGCGCTGTGTGCCGGCGCGGATCTGGTCCGACGAACTCTCTGAATCAACGGACCTGGCCTCAGATTTTCAGCCCCAGTTTCAGCCCCCGACATGATTATTCCTCTTCAGCAGGACGATGTGTTTTTGGCCGATCTGGACCGGGCCAGGGAGTCAGCGCCCGAGTCGCTGCATGTGTGGTGGTTGGGACAGAGCGGGTTTTTGGTCCAGTGGCGCGAGAATCGACTGCTGCTCGACCCGTACCTCTCCGACTCCCTGACGAGCAAATACGCCGCCACCGACAAGCCCCATGTGCGCATGACCGAACGGGTGGTGGATCCCTCCCTCCTTTCGGGTGTCGGGCTTGTCACGGCCACGCACGCCCACACCGATCACCTCGATGCGGAAACACTTATCCCGTTGGCCCGCTCCAACCCGGGCCTGCGCCTAGTTTTCCCCGAATCTATCCGTAGTTTGGCTGCGGCCCGTTCCGGCCTACCACAAGAGTCGCTGATCGGCCTGGACGCTCCGTCACCCGGACGGACCGCGGGAATCGGATCGAGTCATAAAGCGACCGTAGGACCTTTTCAAATTCAAGCGGTACCCGCGGCCCATGAGGCGCTGGACTGCGATCCGATGGGTCGCTTGTCTTGCCTGGGTTTCATCATTCGGGTGGGTTCATGGACCTTGTATCATTCGGGCGACACAGTCCTCTTTCCAGGCATGGTCGACTGCTTGCGGGAAGCCCGGATCGATTTGGCTTTTCTGCCCATCAACGGTCGATCTCCCGAGCGCCGAGTCGCGGGCAACCTTTGGGGCCACGAGGCCGCCACACTGGCCTATCAATCGGGCATGGGCACCGTGGTCCCATGCCACTACGAATTGTTTGAGTTTAATACGGCTTCGCCTGTGGACTTTGAGGCCCGATGCCAAGCACTTCAGCAGCCCTATCATCGGCTTCAGGCAGGGGGGCGACTGACGCTCCAACCGCGTTCGTGTCCTTGACTCTACGAAGGCCCCTCCTAACTTGCCGAATTCATGGAGTCACCCCTCCCCTCTCAAGACGGTTCATCCGAAGATCAGGAACAATTGCTCACCTTGAAAACGTTTCGATCCGCAGGGAAGGGGAGTTGGGCCTCGGTCCCGGACGCGGAATGGAACGATTGGAAGTGGCAACTCAAGAACCGCGTCACTCGGATTGATCAGTTGGAGCGTCTGTTGCCGAGCATGACCCCCGAGGAGCGGGCTGGGGTGCTTTTGGCTGGGGAGTCCAAGCTGGCGATGGCCATTACCCCGTATTACTTCAACTTGATCGACGCCTCCGATGAGTTGTGCCCCATCCGCCGTCAGGTTATTCCTCGGCTGGAGGAGACCACGACCGCCCCGTGGGAAACGCTCGATCCGGTCGGCGAAGACGCCCACTCGCCGGTGCCAGGCCTTGTGCATCGCTATCCCGACCGGGTCCTCTTTCTGGTGACCGACCGGTGCGCGGCCTACTGCCGCTATTGCACGCGATCCCGACTGGTGAGCAACGCCAGTGGCTACGATTTTCACCCTGAATTCGACCGCCAAATCGCCTACATCGCCGAGCATCCCGAGATCCGCGATGTGCTGCTCAGTGGCGGCGATCCGATGCTCCTCAGCGACGAAAAACTCGAGTATTTGCTGGGCCGTTTGCGCGCGATTCCCCACGTCGAATTTCTGAGGATCGGCACCCGTATTCCTATTTTTCTGCCTCAGCGGATCACACCGGCATTGTGCGCCATGCTCCGGCAGTTTCACCCGCTCTTTGTGAGCATCCACACTAATCATCCCCGAGAGCTGACCACCGAAGTCCGCGCGGCCTTGGGCCATCTGGCCGATGCCGGCATTCCATTGGGCAATCAGTCGGTGTTGCTGCGTCACATCAACGACGAACCTGTGGTGATGAAGGCGCTGGTCCAAAAGCTTCTGCTGTGCCGGGTCCGGCCATATTACATTTACCAGTGCGACCTCATTTCAGGGAGTTCCCACCTGCGGTCCACGGTGTCGCGCGGGTTGGAAATTATGGATTCTCTGCGGGGTCATACCACGGGGTACGCCGTTCCGCAGTATGTCATCGATGCGCCCGGCGGTGGCGGCAAGATTCCAGTCAACCCGGGCTATATTCTGCGCAAATCAGCCACCAAGATAATTCTTAGAAATTTCGAGGGAGAAGTCTTCGAATACCCCGAGGCACCGGAGGTGGCTGCCATGGCACCGCTCTGCAATCCCTCAATGGCCTTTGGTAAGGACTGACTCCTTGTCCAGGGCCCCGGAGAGCACCTGCCCGCATTCCGGACAATGTCGGTAGTCCGAAGGGCTATTACGACTGCAGGCAGGGCAGGTGATCTGGAACGATTTGTTTCTGCGGTGAATCCACAAGTTGCGCAGGTAAGGGATCCACGAGAAGGCCTGTCCCGCGATGAAGACGCTGTCGCGTCTCTGGAGCGCGTAGCTGAGCAAAATCAAGGACCCCACAAGGCTCAGCCACCAGAAGGCCTGCGGAACGACCACGCGTTTTTGGCGCTCGGTGGCATACCACTGGACGAGAAAACGGCTGAAAAAGATGGCGTTACCCACCCATCCAACCACCTTCCAGACATGCCATTCGATCCCCAGAAAACGTCCTTCGATCCACATCAATCCTGAGCCAGCCAACCACTCCATGGACACAGCATGGAAAAGAAAGATGACGTTGGCGCTGAAATTCTTTTGACGGGGGTGGGTCTTTTCCGATAGACAGACCGCTCCTCGGTCGGTGAAACCGATTTTACCCTGAGGTTAACAATCAACGCGGGAGGACTTCGGTCCGCATGAACCGCAACCAAAATGCCTAGCAAACGCTATAAGAAGGCCCTGTCCCTCGTGGACTCCACCAAGGCCTACCCCCTCGCCGCCGCCGTTGAGGTTCTCGCCAAGTTCCCGAAAGCCAAGTTCAACGAGACCATCGATCTGGCCTTCCGCCTTGGGGTTGACCCGAAGCAGTCCGACCAGATGGTCCGCGGAACCACGCCGCTGCCCCATGGCGCCGGCAAAGTTGTTCGCGTCTTGGTGTTCACCAAGCCCGGTGCACCGGCCGAGGCAGCTCGCGAAGCGGGTGCTGAGTTTGTCGGTTTCGAGGACATGATCAAGAAGTGCGTCGAAGGCTGGACTGACTTCGATGTCGCAGTTGCCACCCCTGAGGCCATGACCGAAGTGCGTAAGCTCGGTAAGGTTCTCGGACCCCGCGGCCTCATGCCGAACCCCAAGACCGGAACTGTAACCGACGACACCGGCAAGGCTGTCCGTGAGGTTAAGGCGGGTCGTGTTGAATTCAAGGTGGACAAAGCCGGCAACATCCACGTCCCCGTGGGCAAGGCCAGCTTCACTCCGCTGCAGATTGCTGAGAATGCTCGCACCGTGGTCGAGGCCGTTTATCGAGCCCGTCCCTCGAGCGTCAAGGGTCTCTACGTCCGCAGCGTCACGCTGTCGATGACGATGAGCCCTCCGGTCTCCGTGGAACTCAAGGAATTCGTCTCCGCCTAACCTAAACTTCCCTTACTGCAACATACCATGCGCGCAGAAAAGAAGCTCATCTCGGCGGAATATGTGGCCCGCCTCAACGCCTCGCCGTTTTTCCTGGTCGTCGACTATAAGGGTCTGACCGTCCAGAAATTCACGGAACTCCGCAAGCGCCTGATCAAGGCCGGTGGTGAGGTTCACGTGGTGAAGAACACCATTTTTAGCATCGCTGCCAAAGAAGCCGGTCTGGCTGATTTGTCTGGCATGCTGACCGGTCAGGTGGCCGCGGTCACCGGCAATAAGGACATCGCCGCCGTGGCTAAGGTCATCAAGACCTTCCAGGCCGAGTTCGACAAGCCCAAGCTCAAGTTCGGTGTGCTCGGCAACAAACCGCTTTCCGCTGAGGAAGTGCGAGTGATCGCTGATCTGCCCCCGCTCCCCGAGATTCAGAGCAAGATCCTGGGCCTGCTCCAAGCACCTGCCCAGAAGCTCGTGGCTTTGATCAACACCCCGGGAACTCAAGTTGCCCGCGTCATCGGAGCCTACGCCGAGAAATCGGTCTAGACGTTCGACTCCAATTTTTCACTCTTTTCGTCTCAGGCACGCTGCTTGGGCGGAATTCAACGAAACAATAGTAAATCGTCGGTCCACAGGCAGTGGACTAATTCGGAGCGGCCGCTCTGGCGACGAGACGAAACAAAAGAAAATACCATGGCAGACATCAATAATATCGTCGAAGAACTGAGCAAGCTCACCGTTCTCGAGGCCGCCGAACTGGTGAAGGCGCTCGAGACCAAGTGGGGTGTGACCGCCGCTGCTCCTGTGGCTGCTGCTGCCGCTCCTGCGGCCGGCGCTGCTGCTCCGGTTGCTGAAGTCAAGACCACCTTCGATGTGTGGCTCGCTTCGGTTCCTGCCGATAAGAAGATCGGTGTGATCAAGGCTGTCCGTGAAGTCAAGGCCGGTCTCGGTCTGGCTGAGGCCAAGGCTTTGGTCGAAGGCGCTCCCAAGCTGTTGCTCGAGGGTGCCAACAAGGCTGATTCCGATGCCGCCGCCAAGAAGATCGAAGAGGCTGGTGGTAAGGTTGAGCTGAAGTAATTTTGCAATCCGTGCGTCGGGTGTTACTGTAAAGTTATCCGGCGCACGGTTCTCTTTTCTTCACCACTCCCGCTAGAGTTCTGAAATTTTTCAAGAACTCGGCAAAGTGGCGGCAGGAGTGTCCGCTTTCGGTCAACCTAAGTCATAGGTCACCAGTTTTGTACGGCTTGAAATAGTGTTTCAGTAAGACGAGTTCCGGAGAAGTCGAAAAAGCCTTCACCGGATCTCGTCGTATTGTATTTTATGGCGAAAACAGTCTCCAGGCAGGTGCCGCAGAAATCCCCGAGTCACGAGGTCGCAATGGCAACGAAACAATCCGAGCGAATTAATTTCGGCAAGATCAAGGAAGTCATCGCCCCCCCCAACCTGATCGAGATCCAGCTCGACTCGTATCGCGAATTCCTTCAGTCCAACCTGTCCGCGTCCAAACGCCGGAATCTCGGGTTGCAGGCAGTTTTTACCGAAGTTTTCCCCATAGAAAGCTATGACGGTAAGACAGTCCTAGACTTCCACTCCTACGACATCCAGGAGCCGAAGATCGATTGGTTGGAGTGTCTCCGTGAGGGCTTGACCTTCGGAGCGCCGCTTTACGTCACCTTCCTGCTGAAGGAAGAGAAAGGTACCAAGGAGGAAAAAGTGTTCATGGGCGAAATTCCGCTCATGACCCCCCAAGGCACCTTTGTTATCAATGGTGCTGAGCGTGTCATCGTCAGCCAATTGCACCGCTCGCCGGGTCTGGCTTTCGAGACAACCCAACATCCGAATGGCAAGACCCTCCACAGCTTCCGGATTATCCCGGACCGTGGATCTTGGTATGAGGCCCAGTTCGACACCAGCGACCTCCTTTACGTCTACTTGGACCGCAAGAAACGCCGTCGTAAGTTCCTGACCACCACGTTCTTCCGGGCGCTCTTCACTTTGGCGGAAGCCAAGTTTGATGCCGATCCGAAGACGTCTCCGGACAAGCTCGGTAGCGATGGTGACATCCTGAAGTTGTTCTATTCGATCAAGGACGTCTCCGTAAAGGACGCCGAGAAGATCGAGGAGATCCAGAACATGGTCCTCGTGGAGGACGCTCTCGACGTTGATCGCGGCATTGTGGTGGCCCGTGCCTTTGAGCCGCTGTCCAAAGCGGTCGTCCGCCAGATCGCTGACCTCGGAGTTTCCAAGATTCGAGTGGTGGATACGTCGGTAGACGACGGCATCATCATCAAGTGCCTCAAGAAGGATCCGACCAAGAACGCGGAAGAGGCCCTCAAGGATATCTACCGTCGTCTCCGGCCCGGAGATCCCCCCACTGCGGCCAACGCCAAGGCCCTTATCAAGCGCTTGTTCTTTGATGCCAAGCGTTATGATCTCGGTCGGGTGGGTCGCTACAAGATCAACCAGAAGCTCAACTTCAAGGACAACGGCGAAGACCGTATCCTTCGGGGGCGCGACTTGCTGGAAGCGACCAAGTACCTGTTGCGCCTGAAGAAGGGGCAGGGAAGCGTTGACGATATCGACCATTTGGGAAGCCGCCGCATCCGGACCGTGGGCGAATTGCTCGCCAACCAGTGCCGTGTGGGCTTGGCCCGTACTGAGCGCTTGGTCAAGGAGCGCATGACCTTGTTCGATCAGAGCCTCGACACGATGACGCCTCAGAAGCTCATCAATCCGAAGGCGTTGTCAGCAGTGGTTCGCGACTTTTTCGGTCGCAGCCAGCTGAGTCAGTTCATGGACCAGATCAATCCTTTGGCCGAGTTGACGCACAAGCGTCGTCTGTCTGCTCTCGGGCCTGGGGGTCTCTCCCGTGACCGTGCTGGATTTGAGGTTCGCGACGTCCATCCGTCCCATTACGGTCGTATTTGTCCGATTGAGACTCCCGAAGGACCGAACATCGGCTTGATCGCCTCCTTGGCGACCTACGCCCGAGTCAACGACTTCGGTTTCATTGAAACACCTTACCGCAAGGCCGAGAAGGGTCGCGTGACGGGTCAGTTGGATTACCTTACCGGTGACCGTGAAGAGGGCTTCGTCATCGCTCAGGCCAATTCTCTGCTCGATGACAAGGGTAACTTCGTGGGTGACCGCGTCACCTGCCGTTGCAAGGGCGACTTCATCGACGTTGAGCCCGATCGCGTCGACTACATGGACGTCTCCCCGAAGCAGTTGGTGTCGGTGGCGGCCGGATTGATCCCGTTCTTGGAGCACG
>SXXZ01000134.1 GCA_005789375.1 Verrucomicrobiales bacterium
AGCGCCTTTGCCGAGCCTAGGATTCGGGAGGTGTGATTTTCCGATGAACCAATCCGAAATAGCCTCCTGGGTGGTCACTCATCACCCGGCCCACCGTTTCCACGGAAAACGTGTGCTTCTCATTATTCCCGATGGCACGCGCACCGCACCCATCGGAGCCGTCTTCAAGGCCTTGCACGCCGAATGGTCCGAATCGGTGGCCGCCTTGGATATCCTCATCGCACTAGGCACCCATCCTGCCATGTCCGAGGAGGCCATTTGTGAACGGCTAGAGATTACTGGCGAGGAACGTGCCTCCCAATATCGGGCGGTCGGATTCTTTAACCACGAATGGGACAACCCGGCGGCCCTGGAAACCCTGGGAGTTATCCCCGCCGAAGAGATACGAACCCTGTCCGACGGGCTCTTCGCCATGGATGTGCCCGTGTCGATTAACCGGCGTGTCTTGGGCTACGACCAAATCGTTATCATCGGTCCGGTATTTCCCCACGAGGTCGTCGGGTTCAGCGGCGGCAACAAGTACCTTTTCCCCGGAGTCAGCGGTCCGGAAATTCTCAACTTCTTCCACTGGCTCGGCGCGGTGATCACCACCGTGGGAGTCATTGGTCAAAAATGGACCCCGGTGCGCCGAGTGGTGGACCGAGCCGGAGCCATGGTGCCCATTCCCAAGCTGTGTCTGGCCCTCGTGGTAAAACCCGGAAGCAATGGAGAATTGGCGGGGATCTTTACTGGAACCCCCGAGGCCGCGTGGAATCAGGCTGCCGACTTGTCTGCCCAGACGCACATCGAATGGAAGGATCGCCAATTTCACACCATTCTGAGCTGCGCGCCAGCCATGTACGACGAGCTGTGGGTCGGGGCCAAGTGCATGTACAAACTAGAGCCGGTGCTGGCTCCGGGTGGCGAACTCATCATCTATGCCCCCCACCTCCATGAGATCAGTGTGGTCCATGGAGCGCTGCTTCGGCAGGTAGGCTACCACTGCCGCGACTACTTCCTGAAACAATGGGACCACTTCAAAGATTTCCCGTGGGGAACCCTGGCCCACAGCACCCATGTGTTCGGTCAGGGCACCTACGAAAACGGAGTCGAAACACGTCGGGCCCGAGTGACGTTGGCGACCGGAATACCAGAATCGGTGTGCCGCGAAATTAACCTGGGCTACCGGGATTGGCGCTCCATCGATCCGGCTCAGTTCCAGGGGCGGGAGTCTGAGGGCATCCTGTATGTTCCCAAAGCCGGCGAAACCCTCTACCGGGTGCGTGCCTGAAGCCCCATTGACGCTGAGCGTAAAGAATCTGCCACACCGTTGACACCTCACGGCTAGAAGTCGGATTCTTGCGAAGTCCTGCACGAGCCCGACTCACCCATGGCCATTGCCCAATCGGTCCATACCAATTTCAAGGATGCCTACTGCTACCATCACAGTTGCAGCCCGGCTGGCTTTGATCGTCACCTTTTGTTGAAGATCGTCCCACTGCTGTTCCGCCCGTTGGCGGCCCTTAGCTTTTGGATAAACCCAGAGATTTTCGCCAGCGAACTCGAGGTCATCCGTAACGCCGCTCCGGCACGCACCGGTCGGGAGGTCAATTCGGCCGCCCAAGACTTGGTGCACCTGCGATTCGTGGAGCACAGCTTCCGGCGATCCATCGGGATGCGAGGCCGCTCAGAAGCAGTGGTTGAGGCCTGGAACCAAGTGAAGGCCACGGTCGATCGACCGACCATCCCCGATCATCCGTCCATCGGTTTCGCGGAGGGGGCATCCCATCTTTCGGCCGCATCCCGCTCCTCCGCACTGGGCCGCAATGATTCGGCCCTGACCATCCGGACTCTCCGGAGAGTTCATCAAGAGGTCTCGTCTGGGAAACCCATCTCCCAGATTCTCGCAGCCGAAGGACTCACTCACGATCAGTTGCTCAGCCTCTTGAATCGAAACCTGCAGGCGTTCGATGGCTTCGCGGGCCTCCGAGACCAGCTGCTCGGGCAACAGGGGCCGAACTCCCCCACCCCACCGAGCGGAGAGGTGTCTCAAAGTATTCCCCAGAAGCGTCCCTCCCGATCCATTTCATGAAACCCACCCTCCGTGTCGGCATCATCGGCGGCGGCCTCATGGGCCGCGAGGCGGCCAGCGCGTTCGCCCGCTGGTTCGTCCTCAACAACTTCCCCGTGCAGGTTGAATTGGTCGCTGTTTGTGACCTTCAACCCACCCTGCTCGACTGGTTCCGCCAAATCCCAACAGTCAAACTGCTGACCCCGGATCACCACCAGCTCCTCGCCTCACCCGAGGTGGATGTGGTTTACGTGGCCGTGCCTCACAACCTTCACGAGGCCATCTACCTCGACGTGTTGGCCGCCGGAAAAGATTTGTTGGCCGAGAAACCCTTCGGCATCGATCTCGCGGCCGCCCGACGCATCCGCGATGCGGCCGCCAAGTCCGGTCGGTTCGTGCGCTGCAGCTCTGAGTTCCCCTTCTTGCCGGGAGTTCAAAGGGTCATCGAATGGGCTCAATCCGGTACCATGGGCCAACCGCTAGAAGTCCGCTCCTGCTTCTGGCATTCCAGCGACCTTGATCCGACCAAGCCAGCGAACTGGAAGCGTCAGGTCCGCACCTGCGGGGCCATTGGCGTCATGGGTGACCTGGGAATGCACGTCGTCCATGTGCCCTTCCGGCTCGGATGGTTCCCGAGTCGAGTCTATGCCCAGTTGCAGAAAATTTATCACGAGCGCCCCGACGGCAAAGGAGGCACGGCCCCCTGCGACACTTGGGACAACGCCATGCTCCACACCGAGGTCAATATACAGGGCATCGAAACTCCCATGCGCTTGGAGATGAAGCGGCTGGCCCCAGGAGCCACCAACTCCTGGTCCATCGAGATCCTCGGCACCGACGGCGGCATGCGTTATTCCACCGCCGAACCGAAGACGCTCTGGAAGTTCGACCGCTCAAAAGAACAGTGGTGGAGCCGCACAGACCTCGGATTCCAGACACCATTCCCCACGATTACCGGGGGCATCTTCGAGCCAGGTTTCCCAGACTGTTTTCTGCAAATGTGGGCAGCCTTTGCGGCCGAACGCCAGGGAGCCCTCGGCAATCGATTTGGTTGTGTCACCCCGGACGAAGCTGTCCGGAGCCACGAACTGTTCGAGGCCGCATTGGCTTCCCACGCTCAACGCACGGCTGTAATCCCCGGTTGAGTTCCGCAATCCGTTGCCAGCGCCATGCCTCGTCGCTCTCAATCCCTGCCCCCTCCCTCGTCCACTGCCTCGCTGATCCTACGCCGGACCTCTCTAAGGCCACGGGTGGCCATCATTCTGGGCAGTGGCTTTGGCCCCATCGCGCAGTCGGTCTCGGTGGACCGGGAATTCTCCTATCGAGACCTGCCTGGCTTCCCAGTCGGCAGCGCCCCGGGGCATGAGGGACGACTGCGGATCGGAACCTGGCACTCGGTGCCCGTGGCCGTGCTCAGCGGACGGGCCCACTACTATGAAGGGTTTGAGCCCAACGAAGTGGTCTATGCCACTCGTGTCCTCGCGGCCATGGGTGTCGAGACGCTGCTGGTGACCAATGCAGCGGGCGGCATTCACCCCAAATTCCGCGTCGGCGATTTCATGATCCTGAACGATCACATCAATTTCTTGGGCATGAATCCGCTGCGGGGAGCGGTCGCCGAGGGCGAACCTCGTTTCGTCGACATGACCCGGACCTACGATCCGGAACTACAAAAACATCTGAAAGCGGCCGCGCGGTCGATTCGTCTGCCGGTGCGCGAGGGGGTCTATTTGGCCGTTTCTGGTCCCAGTTTTGAAACACCGGCTGAGATCCGGGCCTTCCGCAGCTGGGGCGCCGATGCTGTGGGCATGAGCACCGTGCCGGAGGTCATCGTGGCCCGCCAATGCGGATTGCGAGTGGCCGGATTTAGTTGCATTACCAATGCTGCGGCCGGCTTAGGCGGGAAAACTCAGGTCGTCTCTGCCCAAGAAGTTCTCGAAGTAGCCATAACCCAAGAACATCGAGCCTGCGAATGGATCGGTGCCTTTGTGCAACGGATCGGCACGAAGGAAACCACCACCGAGTCCCCCGCACCAACACCCCGGAAGGTTCGGCCTCGTCAAAAAAATCCGTAACCTTTGGCTCGACCGGAACGTTGGGACAGTAACCACCGTTCCTTTTGGTTTTCCGCGACGACACTGTCCATGCGACTTCTCTACAATATTCTCTTCAACATCGGGTTCGCCCTGTCGGCTCCATGGTATTTCCTCAAGATGTACCGTCGCGGATCCTGGCAGGCCGGGTTTGGCGAGCGCTTCGGCCTGTATGACGCCAAGCTCAAGCAGGCCCTGACCAACCGTCAGGTCATTTGGTTCCACGCGGTCAGCGTCGGCGAGGTGAACTTGTGCACGCAGTTAATACGGGCCATGGAACCGCTGCTCCCCTTGCACAAGATCGTCGTCTCCACGACGACCTCGACGGGCATGGGACTCCTGCGCGACCACCTTCCGGCGCATATTACCAAGGTCTACTACCCCATTGATCGCCGGAAACACATCCAACGGTCCATCGGCCTCATCGACCCTGATGTGGTCATTTTAGTGGAGGCCGAGATCTGGCCCAACTTTCTGTGGAGTCTCCAACGCCGTGGGGTTCCGTATTTCTTGGTCAATGCTCGCCTCTCGGAGCGGTCGTTCCGTGGCTACCGCCGGTTTGGGTTCCTCTTCCGGGATCTTTTCGCAGGGTTTGAAGGGGTGGGCGCGCAAACTGAAGCCGATGCGGAGCGCCTGCTTCAACTCGGTTGCCGCAAAGAAGCCATCCACGTGGTGGGCAGCCTCAAGTTCGACGCCGCCAAGCTTGATGACACCCTTACGCTGGATATTACCAGCCTACTGGGGCAATTGGGGGTTGTTCCCGACAGCGTAGTTCTGGTGGCCGGCAGCACCCATGACGGTGAAGAACGCATCCTGGCTTCCATGTACCTCCGCTTGAAGCCCCGGTTCCCAAGGCTCTTCCTCGTGCTCGTGCCGAGGCATCATGAACGAGGTGCTGCCGTCGGAGCAGAGCTGCAGGCTCTGGGCGTGCGATACATCTTCCGCAAGGACATGCGGCCGAACACACGCCACAAATCGGGCGATCTGGAATGCCTGCTGGTCAACACCACCGGTGAACTCCGTCACTTCTACACCCGGGCCGATATTGTCTTTGTGGGCAAGAGTCTCACTGCGCAAGGCGGACAAAACCCCATTGAACCGGCCGCTCTCGGCAAGGCAGTGATCTTTGGTCCGCACATGGAGAACTTCCCCGACATTGCACCAAATTTTGTGAAGGCCAACGCCGCCGTGCAAGTTGCCGATGAAGCGGGGCTGGAATCGGCGTTGACCCGGTTGCTAGAAAACCCCGCCGAACGAGCGGCTCTCGGTCAACGGGCCCAGACGGTCGTCCGCGAGAATCAGGGCAGCATCGGTCGAACCGTCTCCATGATCATGGACGTGTTCTGAAGCCCCGCACCGGGTCGGACGGAACTTCTTCGTCAGCTATCCGATAGAAAACAATGGCTTATGGTTCAGGCTCAGTGAGTCCTGAACCAAGGTCCGGGCCTCACCGGAGCATCATTTCGGAAGCCACTTCTCCCAATTCTTGGCGTAGGCATCGACGTTGGATCGGTCCACACGAACCAAGGGGCTGACATCTCGGGGCGAGTCCGGATTCTTGTGCAAATGCACCTTGTTAAACAAGTGCTCCACTGAGCGGTAGCCCCAAGCGTGGCATTGCTGAGCCAAGAGGACCTGAACGTGCCCGCTGCGCACATAATTCAAGCAGATCGGCAACGCGTCGACGCTGACACATTGAACCGTGCCTGGCTGCCACTTGAGGGCATTCTCAGTGAAGAGAGGCCATCCTCCAATTAAGGCCCAACCGGTGATGTCCGGATTGGCCTGAAGGACCTGCTCCATTCGAGCAGCAGCATCCTGCGGGGTTTCCCGATGATAAAACGTATCACGGATAACCACCCCAGGGTATTTCTTGGCCTCCTTGCGGACACCAGCGACACGCTTCTGCAAATTGGGCGCGTTTTGGTTTCCTGCCAAAATGGCGATGACCCCCTTGCCTCCGAGAACTCGGGCCAATTCAGTCATCACCTGTTCACCGCACAGGCCATCATCCACGCCATAGCAAACCAGTCGCTTGGAGGCGGGCGCATCCGAATCAAAGGTGACCACGGGCACTCCATCGCTCACCGCCTTGTTGATGGCGTCGGTCACCTTGTTCGCATCGCTGCAACTAACGGCAATTCCATCAGCACCCGCCAAAACCAACTGCTCGATGGCCTCAGCCTGCTTCTGAGCGTCTTCCTCATTGGGGGTCCGCCAGTCGATGCGGATTTTCACCCCGTGTCGGGCACCCAACTCCCGAGCGGCGTCCTCGGCACCGACCCGAGCCACCTGGAACACGGCATTCCCCTGGGACTTGGCGATCAGACCGAAACGATAGGACTTTGTTCCTTGAGCTAGAGCCCAAGACGGCAAGAGCGGAAGGGCGGAGGCCCCCAACAGAAAGCGACGGCGATTCATAGGAGAGGACTCAGAGCAAACGCTCTGCCCCCCTACCAAGTCAACGTCTCAACGGCCCTCAGAAGCACATCCCTGAGGCAACCATCACCTCACGGCAGGAACGAGCAAATGTACTCGCAAATCCCGCTCGAGACTTCGATGTCAAAGCCAGATTTGGCGGGGACATCAAAGAACGAACCGGCAGCAACCGATCGGGTTTCCTCGGTTCCATCCAGACGGATGACGCAATGGCCGGCCACGATTTCCATCCGCTCAGCCTGGTCGGTTCCAAAGTGGAACTTGCCCGGATAAATCAGGCCCAGGGTCTTCTTGGCGCCGTCAGAAAAACGGATCGTGTGAGACACCACCTTGCCCTCAAAATAGACATTGGCTTTGGCGGTGGCAGTGACGTTGTTGAATTCGCTCGGAATCGACATCGCGGAGAACTTGTCCAAAGCCGGATCGCGCTTCAATGGCCAAGTCACAAACCGGGCAAGCTCTCTAATCTCTACAATCTCGGTTGTCTTTATGTGTTTACAACCATCAAGAAGGCCCAATAGCCTTTTGACCTTCAGGGAGATGGGCCACCAACGAAATAATGTACTGCCGGGATTCGGGATAACGATGGGCTATTCCATCGTCTACCTGAGCCTTATTGTCCTCATCCCACTGGCGGGGCTGTTGATCCGCGTCACTGAGATGAGTTGGGCGGACTTTGTCCGGGTGGCGTTCAGCGATCGGGCCTTGGCCGCCTACCGACTCACCTTTGGGGCCTCGTTCCTCGCCGCCACCATCAACGCGGTGCTCGGCACGCTGCTGGCCTGGGTATTGACCCGTTACCGGTTTCCGGGTCGAAAATTTTTGGATGCCCTGGTCGATTTTCCCTTTGCCCTTCCGACGGCCGTGGCAGGACTCACCTTGGCCAACCTGTTTTCCCAAACGGGCTGGCTGGGACAATTTCTGGTGCCGCTCGGAATCCATCTGGCGTACACCACCAGCGGCATCGTCCTAGCCCTGACCTTTGTTAGTCTGCCCTTCGTCGTTCGGACGCTGCAGCCCGTTCTGGAAGAATTTGAAGTCGAGCTGGAGGAGGCCGCCGCCACTCTCGGTGCCGGCCGATGGTGCACCTTTCGCCGGGTCGTTTTTCCCACCCTATTGCCAGCCTTGATGACCGGCTTTGCCCTAGCCTTCGCTCGAGCTGTGGGCGAATACGGCTCAGTCCTCTTCATCTCCACAAACAAACCCTATGTCTCCGAAATTACCCCTCAGGTCATCATGGGTTGGTTGGACCAATTCGAATACGCCAATGCCATGGCCGTAGCTGTAGTGATGCTCAGCGCTTCCTTCGCCATCCTCATCACCATCAACCTGCTCGAACGCTGGGCGAGTCGATTTCAACGCTGACCATGGCTGGAGGCATTCCCAGAGGCCCCATGGCGGCCGCAAATAGCAAATCCCGCCGAGGCATTGAAGAACCGGTGCTCATCCGCAGGATTCTCATCGGGATCGCCGTCGGATTCGTCGGAGTGTTCCTCCTGCTGCCCTTGGCCAATGTCTTTGCGCAGGCCTTTGCCAAGGGGTGGGCCGCTTATCTCCAATCCCTTCAACAGCCCGACACGCGGTCGGCGGTGCTGCTGACCCTGCTGGTGTCCGCCATTTGCGTTCCACTCAACCTGGTCTTCGGCGTGATTGCCGCCTGGGCAGTGGCTAAGTTCCAATTCCGAGGTAAAGCACTGCTGATCACCTTGATTGACCTGCCGTTCTCGGTGTCGCCCGTGGTGTCCGGGCTCATCTTTGTGGTGATGTTCGGGGCTCAGGGATATTTGGGGCCCTGGCTCGATTCCAAAGACATACAAATCATCTTCGCCGTCCCAGGCATCGTTCTAGCAACGCTGTTTGTGACCTTTCCCTTCGTCGCTCGAGAACTCATCCCTCTAATGGAGGCTCAGGGCAGCGATGCCGAGCAAGCCGCCCTCACCCTCGGAGCGACTGGATGGCAAACCTTCTGGCATGTCACCTTACCGTCAGTGAAGTGGGGCCTCCTTTACGGGGTCATTCTTTGCAATGCGCGGGCCATGGGAGAATTCGGTGCCGTCTCCGTGGTGAGCGGGCACATTTCGGGACTCACCGAAACCCTGCCCTTGCGCATTGAAAAACTGCACCAGGAATACCAGTCGGTCGGTGCCTTCAGCGCCGCCAGTCTCCTCGCCATTCTGGCCTTAATCACCCTCGGCCTTAAGACCTGGCTCGAGCGCCGACAAGCGGCTGAACAGGCCTTCGGCCAATCCGATTCCCCTTCCAGCCATGAGCATTGAACTGCGCCAGGTGTCCAAGCGTTTCGGCAGCGTGAGCGCGGTCGAAGATGTGTCGTTGACTGTCGCCGATGGCGAACTCGTCGCCCTGCTCGGACCGAGCGGTGGCGGCAAGACCACCGTGCTGCGGATGATCGCCGGACTTGAG
>SXXZ01000135.1 GCA_005789375.1 Verrucomicrobiales bacterium
TACCTCCGGCTATTTCACGTTGTATCTGTACCAGGACTTCGATAAAGGGGCCCCGGAAAGCCCTTATCAGGCGATTTACGACAACGCCGAAGCTTTTGTGACGGATGAGGCGGTGCTCGACAATTTCAACGACAACACCAAGACCAGTTGGACCGATTTCACCTTCATGCCCGGCTTCGGCTTGCCGACCGAGGCGGGTGGGCAGTTTCAATTCGCCCAACCTCCGGCGGGCCAATCCATTTTCAGCGCGAGCCAGAAGACCTCTCGCGTCTTCACCTTGGCCGAGGGAGAGCGGTTGTCCTTCAGTGCCGATGTAGTCCAAGGCGGTGCGAAGGATTCCTTCGCCATTCTCGCGTTCATTCCGACGGCCAATTCTCCGGGGACACTCGGTGGTTATGGTTTGGCCAAATCCACCACCGACATCCTCATCACCAAAGGCATCAACAAGTACTTCGTCGCGGACGATGGGGCTGTCGCCAATCTCAAACAGAACAACATCACCCTAAACCTGAACCTTACCGTCCGCGGGGGCAGCGTGTTCATCAATGCCCGGGTCTTGGACAAGGACGCCAACAACGCGGTGATCTGGGAGAAGTCCGTGGTGGACAGCGCTGCGGCCGATGTGCTGGTCGCGGGCAAAGATGATCCGGCCGCTCCCTACATCGCCGCAGGCTACTTCACTCTCTATCTCTATCAAGATTTCGACAAGGGGGCTCCGGAAAGCCCGTATCAAGCCATCTATGACAATGCCGTTGTCGCCGCGGCCCCGGTGGAAGCCAATGTAGCTCCCATCCTGTCTGATTTCGCTCCCAGCAAGTTCGCCAATTTCCTATCGGCGAGCACCGTCGTGTCGTTTAAGGCGACCGATGACGTACCGCTCACCGATGACAGTGTGGCGCTGGTGCTCAATGGCACCCGCTACACGAAGGCCAACGGTCTGACGTTATCCGGAACCGGCAACAGTCGCACCGCCACCTTCGCCAAGCTCGAGGCGAACAGGAATTACAACGCCTTCTTCGAGGTGACTGATGCCGGCGGAATCACCACCCGGGAGCAATCCGATTTCGACACGTTCACCGGAAGCGTGCTGGTGATCGAATCGGAGGACTACAATTTCAGCGGCGGATTCATCGACAAATCGCTGCCCATCGCCGAGGGCGGCGGACCCCAATCGGATTCCTATGCCAATCAAGCCGGGGTCCAAGGCGTTGACTTCAACGACACCCGCACGGCTCCGCGCAGCCAAGATGCTCCGTGGCGAAACCAGGATGCGGTGCGCATGGAGCGGACGTTGGATCTCGTTCGTTCTAAGTTCGTGGCCGCCGGTGGTGCCGCAGCCGAGGTGTATGATTATGTGGTCGGTGACATTGATGCCGGTGAGTGGCTCAACTACACCCGTACCGTGCCGCCGGGCAGCTATGAGGTTTATTTGCGGCAGGCGCTCATCAACATGGAGGCCGGCGAGAGTGTGCTGGAGCAAGTCACCTCGGATCCGACCCAACCGGGCCAGACCGTCAAGACCCTGGGATCATTTCTGGGAACGCTGAGTGGGTTCACTTTCCGCAACACGCCGCTGACCGACGGTTCGGGCAATAAGACGGTGGTGCGCTTCAACGGGGTGACCACTTTGCGTGTTCGTCAGGTAACGGCAGACACCGAGAGTAAGCAGCGCCGCCAGAACTATCTGGCACTTGTTCCTGTGGCTGATGCTGGAACCCAGCGCGCGGCTGTGACGGCCCTCACACCGGCCAACAATTCGGTGGCCGACACGGTCATCCCGAAGGTGGAAGCGGTGATCCAAAACCGGGATACGAAGGTCGCTGCATCCAGCGTGAAATTGTCCATCAACGGGATCAGCGTCGCAGCCACGGTGACGCCGACGGATACCGGTGCCCGGGTTTCGTACTCCCTCGATAAGCTTCCGGCCGTAGGCGCGGTGCAGGCTGCTCGGTTGATCTACGCCGACTCTGATGGGGTCTCGCAGACCAACGAATGGAGCTTCGCCTTTCGCTATTTGGCACTCGATCCGGCGGCCCGAATGGCGGCCCCTGGGTCCACGCGAGGCATCCAGGTCCAGGTGGTTCAGGCCCCCGTCGATGTGGGTTTGCTGGAAAACAGCTTGGCTCGAGCCGAAGCCCAATTGGCCGCGGGATCCACCATTGCGAGGGCCTATAAGACCAACGTCATCGCCTCGGTGATCAACTATTCGCAGGAAGGGTTTACCGGTGGTTTTGCCGGATCATTCGAGGGCGACGAAGGTATTCCGGGTCAGAGTGATGAGGGCGGCACAGACAATTGGGCGATGGCTGCGGTGACTTATTTGGATCTCCCGGCGGGCGTGGTGCGTTTCGGGGTGCAATCCGATGACGGCTACAAGGTCGCCGCCGGTCTCACCCTGGACTCATCGACCCCCGCGCTGTCGTTCTTCAATGGAGTCGCCAACGATACCTTCGATGTGGTGGTTCCTCAGGCCGGTGTTTATGGCTTCCGCATGGTTTGGTTTGAACGCGGAGGGGGAGCCTTTGTGGAATGGTTCACCGTCGATCCTGCCACCGGAAAGCGGACCCTCATCAATGCCGATGGAGGCATCAAGGCGTACACCAGCGCTCAGGCACCGGTGGTCGCGGTTCAGTTGCTGGGTTCAGCCAACCTCAATGGAACTTACACAGCACTGGCGGGTGCGGTGGTGGATTCAACGGCTAAGACCATCACCATAGCCCGACCCACCGAGAACCAATTCTTCAAAATTTCCGGAGCGTCATCGCTGACGATTTCTGGAGTACGGTTGGTGGGTGAGACACTGGTGATCGCCTACCGCTGATCGACTGGAGACTCGTACAAGGCCGGTTCCACTGTACCGGTGGGGCCGGCGCCAATTTCGTTATCGGTTGGCGGCCAATTGGGGTACCGGCCAAGGGGCTCGAACGACCGCTTCAGAACCGGGCTGCCGGGGCTCGATGCCGGGCACGCCACTCGGTCGGTGACAGGCCCTCCCAATCCTGGAAGGCACGGAAGAACGAGTTGGTGTCTTCGTAACCCAACAGGAAGGCCAGTTCGTTGAATTCGACGGTCTCCTGCCGCAGGAAGTGGTGGGCCAACTCCCGTCGTACCGATTGCAGCAATTCCTGGAAGCCCATCTCCGCCTCGGCCAGTCGCCGCTGAAGGGTGCGTGTGCTGAGCCCCAGTTCCCGGGCGACGCCCTCGAGAGTGGGTCGCTTGCCGGCGAGAGACCGTCTCAAGGTCTGCTTCACAAGGTCACTGATCTCCCGACCCGCGCTCCGCGTTTGCCATTCGGCCTCCAACTGGAGTCCGATCATCGCCACCAATTCCCCGTTGTGGGTCACGAACGGGAGATCGAGGTCATCACTGCGGAAGACCAGCGCGTTGCGGTGGGCCTTGAATCGCACGGGACAACCGAAATGGCCTTCGAGCAATCGGCGATGGAGGGGAGGCCGCTGGAGATCCACCCGCAAGGGTTGGATGCGGCCGTCGGAACCCCGGCGCGCCACGTTCAAGATCCAAGACAACCCCACGTCCACCATGATCGCGGGCTCGGACTCCGTCGCCTCGACGAAGACGAACTCGATCGCGGCTTCGTCGCCTTTCCGGCGCACGCGGACCTCCTCCGGACACGTCAACTGCTTGTAGCGGGCGATCCGTTGCAACGCGTCTCCGAAGGACCGGCTGCAAACGCCGGCGATGGCCAGCGGGTGGCTGCGTTCGAAGCGCAGTTCGGTGCCCAGTTTGAGCCCGAAACCCGGGTCGGAGCTCATCACCGCGACCTGCCTCCAGAGCGCGAAGATCTGGGCGGTCGTGACGAAGATCCGTTCCTGCTGGAAGAGTCCGGCCGGCAATCCGGAACGAGCCAGGAGCTCCGGGATGGAGATCTTCTCGGCCTCGAATCTCCGGGCCCAAGCCGGGGTGATGCGGAAACGGTCAGGCATGGGGCGGCATGCGACGCAAGAGAGGCAACGCTGGCCAGTCTATTTGGCCTTCACGTCGTAGCAGAACAAGGTGCCTTGATCGCGGATGTAGAGCCGGCCGTTGGCGATGACCGGATGCGCCCAGGCGGGTTTGTCGGTGCGCTCGGGCTGCGTGAACCGCCCGCGCTCGAGGTACTCCTTGCGACTCGGTTCGATGAGCACCACCGGCCCCTCCTCGGTCCGGTAGTAGATGCGGCCGTCGGCGAAGGCCACCGAGCCCTTGGTGACCCGGCGTTTGTCCGAGTCGCGCTCGTTCCACAGCACCTCGCCCGTCTTGAAATCGAGGCATGCCAGATAACCGCCGCCGTTGCCCCCGTTGGCCCCGAACAACGCGCTGTCGTGAAGGATAACCCCGCCGTGGTGGTTCTCCATGTTCTTCGAGAACCAAACCTCGTTGGCAACCATCTCACCGCTGGCGCTGGTGGACAGCTTGGCCAGGCCACCTCCGGCCCCGTAGGCCGAGGCCGCGAAGATGTGGCCCTCATGGTGGATTGGGGTGGAGATGTTGAGCTTCATGCCGTTGGCCGGCTTGTCGTAGCGCCACAGCAATCGGCCATCGGTCGCGGACACACCGGCCACCGTAGTCGCCAGGAACTGGACGTATTGGCGCCGACCTCCAAAGTCCATGACGATGGCCGACGAGTAGCCCGCACCCGTGTCCTGAGGGCCGAAGTGCTTCATGCCGACCTCGTCCTCCGTGAGCTTGCCGTCGCGATTGGCGTCGATCTTGCGCAAGGCCACCGCCGAATTCTTGAGCTCCGCCGCACTCAGGACGCCGTCTCCGTCGGCATCCATGGCGGAATGGGATTTCATCATGCGGATCAGACCCTGGGGTCGCCGCCGACCCGGACTTGCCGCGGCCGCCGCGCTCGGTGGGGCGACCTCGTCTTCCGTGAGCTTGCCGTCCTGATTCTTGTCCAACGTCAGCAGGACGGTCGGCGCGCTGTCGAGTTCGTCGGTGGAAATCTGCCGATTGTGATCCTGGTCTAGGCTGGAGAGCACCGGATCGGTCTCGATCACATTGGGGCGATTCTCCGAGCGGGTCTGCGGAGGTTGGCCGGCCTTCTCCGGCACCAGCGCCTTCCAGACCACTTCCCCGTTGAGCTTGTTCAGAGCGACCATCGACACCGCCTCGCCGCCCGGAGTCGCGATCACCCGATCGCCATCGACCAGGGGCGACTCCCGGTAGCTCCACATGGGCATTCTACCGCCGAAATCGGCCATCAGACTGCGCTGCCACAGGATGTTCCCATCCCCGGCCCGCAAGCACACGAGATTGCCCGCGAGACCGAGGACATACAGGCGATCGGCATCGACCGTCGGAGTGGCGCTGGGGCCTTCCTTGGATTGATGCCAACTGGTGGTGAAGGCGGGGCCGATCCGAACCGCCCAGAGCTCCTTGCCATCCTTCTCGGAGAGCGCCCAAACCACCTCGTCTTCACCACGATGGCTCATGCCGTAGATCCGTCCGCCGCTGATCGACGGGGTGCTGTCGCCGCCGCCGAGCCCGGTGCTTTTCCACGCGATGGGCGGGCCGGCCTGCGGCCATTCCTTCAGCAAACCGGTTTCCTTCGAATGCGCAGTGCGATCAGCACCCTGCCATTGGGGCCAATCGAATTCGGCAGAAAGGGCTCCATCCATCAGCCCTGCGGCACAGAGGGCGAGGGCGAGACTGCGCAACACGGCCGACCCGGCTCGATTCTTGGGGGCATTCATGGAGGCAGGCTAGTTCCCGGCAGCCGCCCGTCACTAGCAGAGTCCGCCAGTCTACTTGCAAACAACGCCACCCTGATCCCTTCCCTCCCGGCCGCGCAGCGACCGGCGCCTCGAAGTGCGGATAAATTTTCGGGCCGTCTGAACCGTTTGCTTCCGGAGAGGACCTTTTCAAGGTTCACCCGACCTCACCTATGCAGAACGACTCGACCGGAACGGACCTGAACCGCCGCCTCTTCTTCAAGGGGGGCTTCGATGGCCAGCATGCTCGCGTTGATGGGGGCGGTGCCCATCACCGCCGACGAGGCCGCCAAAGACGCCGGTGACAAGACCCTGCCGCCGCCCAAGGCCGACCCGAACTACAAGGAGGGGTACCGGCCACAAACTTGAAAAATGTATCGCTAAGGTATTATACGCGGGATGCACGTATTACACGCGGAATAGATCATGAGATAAACGTGGCAGGACTCGTGAAGTCGTAGGTGCCATTAACGATGACATGTTTGAA
>SXXZ01000136.1 GCA_005789375.1 Verrucomicrobiales bacterium
AAGCTCCCCGCCCGCGCCGCCCAGCTGAATTATATCCGCAACTACCTCACCTCGTTCGGGAATGCCCTTTATGACAACACTCGGTTCACCAACCCCGTGACCGGATTTCGAGCGTACATCGATACCGGTTCCTGGGTGGATCATCACCTCCTGAACGTGCTGTCGTTCAACGTCGATGCCTTGCGGTTGAGTGCCTTTTTCTACAAGAAGCGCGAGGGGAAGATTCATTTCGGCCCGATCTGGGATTTCGATCGAACGCTCGGCTCCACCGATGGGCGGGACTCCAACCCTCGGGTGTGGCGTTCCCAAAGCTCAGATCTCGGCACCGACTTCTTCAATTATCCCTGGTGGGATCGGGTGTTCCGCGACCCGGAGTTTTTTCAGGATTACATCGACCGCTACCAAGAATTGCGGACCGGTCATTTTGCCACCACCAACCTCTGGAGTCGGATCGACGATTTGGCCCGTCAGGTGCGAACCGCGCAACCTCGCGAGAGGAATCGATGGGGAGTTGCCCCTCGAGGCGGCAGTTATCAGGCGGAGGTCAATTTAATGAAGGCGTGGATTTCGAATCGGACCGATTTCATGGATCGCCAATTCGTGTCTCCGCCCCGTTTAGCAAGTCCCTCGGGCCGGGTAGACTCTGGATTCGGTGCGGAAATTATTGCGCCCACCGGCCTGACCACCTCCGTCTATTACACGACCGACGGGTCTGATCCTCGATGGCCCGGTGGCAGAACCAATCCCGCGGCCCGTCGCTACACGGGCAGTCCCATCACTCTGGAGGCCAATGCCAAGCTGGTGGCTCGATCGGTGAACCCTCTCCACTTTGCGTTGACGGGTGCAAACAACCCGCCCTTGAAATCCACGTGGTCCGGCCCGGTGTCGGCCACTTATGTGGTAAAGCCCATCCCGCTGGTGGTGAGTGAAATTCACTTTCACCCCGATGACGGCGGTGCGCCTGGAGACGCCGACAATTTGGAGTTCGTGGAACTTTGGAATCGGGGTGACAGCCCCGTGTCGTTGGCGGGCATGCGCCTCCGGGGTGGCATCGATTTTAAGTGGTCGCTCACCAATGCGCCGACCTTGGCGCCCGGTGCCTATGGCGTTTTAGTTCGGAATTTGGCGCAGTTCTCCGTCGCCAACCTGACGGTGACCAATTTGATTGGCGACTATAGTGGCGATCAGTTGGCTAATGACGGGGAACGGTTGGCCCTCAGCGGTCCGCTGGACGAGCCGGTGTTTGATTTTCGTTACGAGGCTTCGTGGGAACCGTTGGCAGACGGGGGAGGGTACTCGTTGGTGCTGGCAAATCCTCGAGCGCCCGGAGATCCAGCGTTGGCCGCCTCTTGGAAGCGCAGCGCGCAGTTGGGTGGATCGCCCGGCGTGCCCGATGCCAACACGGCCGAGGAGTCGGTGCGGGTGGTGGCCGAACGAGAGGCAACGGGTATTCGCATCCGCTTCGAGGCGGTGGCGGGTTCTTCCCACCGCTTGGAAGAACGGGTTTCTCTCTCGGAGGGCGATTGGACTTCGCTGAACACCTGGCCCGCTGCCACGGTCCCCCGTGCCGAGGAGTTCCGCATTGAAACCTCAGGCACCACCCGGTTCTTCCGGGTGCGCCGGTTCTGACCCGATTCAGGCGATTGGGGTGATTGGGGTCGAAGTACGATCGGTTCGAGAATCGGGTTTCCTTCTGGGGTTTGCGGGTTTGAAGTGTCGGCATGAACCGAGTGTTGGTGCTTTTCGATTCGTTGTCGGGCAACACCGCCAAGATGGCGGAACTGGTGGCCGAGGGGGCCCGGACGGTGCCCGACACCGAAGTGCGGGTGCGCTCCATCGCCGAGGCCACAGCCGACGATGTCTTGTGGTGTGACGGTCTCGCGCTGGGTAGCCCCACGAACATGGGCATTCTGTCGTGGCGGATGAAGCGCTTCTGGGATGAGGTCATGGGTCCGCATTGGATGAAGGTGGACGGCAAGATTGGCTGCGCCTTCAGCACTGCCGGCGGATGGGGCGGAGGGATGGAGTTGGCCTGCCAGAGCTTGCTCACCGTGTTGATGAACTTCGGGTTCCTGGTCTTCGGAGTCACCGATTACGCCACACCTCTGCACACGCCGCACTATGGGGCCGTCGTGGTGAAGGAGCCTCGGGGCGAGGACGCTGAAGGAGTTTGCCGATTGCTTGGTCGCCGTTTGGCTGAGTGGACGGCCGTTCACGTCCATGGTCGCAAAGAGTTGCATCCCTTGCAGAATCCGGATCGCCGCCCGCCGGGATGAGGAGGTGCAGCGGGTCTTAGTAACGAATAAGCCTACCCCTCTTTTAACCCAACGCGCCTTAACCCACGCGCCACGATGGCCTTTTTCCAAAGAATCCGCCCTCTATGGATCCTCGTTTTGCTGTTGTCGCCAACCCGGTGAGAGGGCTCCCCGATGGAAGCCGGAGCAGATTGCGCTTGAAGGGCCTTCCGTGGACCCGCAGAAACGTCGTGCCGGCGGCGGCCCAAGCGGTTGAATTTGCCCGGTGCACCCAATCATGTTGAATGCCTTTGTCCGTGGACTGTTGGTGGGCCTCCTGCCGTTGGCGGGCTCCGTCGCTTTGGTGGCTGGCTCTTTGCCGGATGCCGCAGCTCGCAGGCCGGTGATCCGCCGCCAGCCAATCAGTCAAGGGGTCTATACCGGAGACACGGTGACCCTTTCGGTGGACGCCGTACCGTCCTCCTTGGATGCGTCCGCGGTCCTGACTTACCAGTGGCTAGCCGGCACCAACCAGACTCCCATCGCTGCAGGGGGCTACAATTCGACCAATACGACCTTGCCGCAGTTGGTCTTGACCAATGTCGCCAGCGGTTACAGCGGTTTATTTCGGGTTGCCGTGTCTTCTGGGACCAACACGGTGGTGAGCGAACCGGCCAAATTGTCGGTGGTGGTCGGGGTGGCTTCACGGCTTCGGTTGGCCACGGTCTCGGTCAGTACGAACGCTGCTTCTGGATTGGAACGTCAATTTTCGTTCCCGGTGATTTTCTCGGTGATGGGACCGGATCGGGGTGTCGGAGTGACATGGACCTTCGACCCCACGGTGGTTCGGAATTTGGTCTTCGTCCCCAGTTCCGATGCACCGACCAACACCACGGTCCGTACCTCGTTTGAAATTGGCCGATTCTCCTTTGTGTACACTTTGACCAATGACGCCTCCGTGGGTTTCTCAATGGATCAGCAAATTGGTCGACTGGTTCTGACCACCTCCACCAATCGCGACCCTGCCCAGGCGTTGGCGGCTGCCCAGTTGGTGCCGGTTGAAGCAACTAGTGCGACCAACATCGCTCGCCCGTTCCTGCCTTTGCCTAGCGGCAGTGACCGAGTTCTGGGAAC
>SXXZ01000137.1 GCA_005789375.1 Verrucomicrobiales bacterium
AGCACATCGAGATCATCATCCGTCAGATGCTCCGCAAGGTTCGCATCACTGAACCGGGCGATACGCTCTTCCTGTGGAGTGAGCAGATCGACAAGCTTGTCTTTGAAGAAGAGAACAACCGCGTCGAGAAGATGGGTGGTAAACCTGCAGAGGCAGCACCGGTTCTTCTGGGCATCACTAAGGCGTCGTTGGAGACCGAGTCGTTCTTGAGCGCCGCGTCGTTCCAAGACACGACCCGCGTCCTCACCGAGGCGGCGACCATGGGCAAGTTCGACTATCTCCGCGGCTTCAAGGAGAACGTCATCATGGGCCACATCATCCCGGCCGGAACCGGCTACGACCTGCATCGCAACATCAAGGTTAAGATGCTCGTCGAAGTCCCGGAAGATGAACCTACCGTGATGGACATCACCGCCGACCAGTCGCCTTCGGTCGCCTGATCGTTTTGGATTAAGATCTGACAGGGCACCTGGAAACAGGTGCCCTGTTTTGCTTTGTGTGTGCCCAGTCAGGCGCACCTGTTGGTGGGCTAGGAATATTCGGCGAAGAAAGTCAGTCAACCGATCGACCTCAAGTCTCTGTTGCCTGATCAGGATTCTGAACCTTGACGGTGAAACCGGTTGCTTCTCACCGGCCTGAATTCCAGTCTTCGGATTAGCGATCGGATTAAACCCAAGTCCTGCTGCTCCGGATTCCCCCCATGAAGAAGGTATCCCGCTCTTCCCTGAGTCTTGGAGTTGTGCGTCCTCCAGAGCCAACTCCTGCTAGGCCAACTCCAATTCGACGTTTTAAGCCGAGATTCGGTCCCGATCCCATCCCGCAGCCCCTTCTAGGGCGTTTTGGCCTCGGAGTCTCGGCAAGGCTGATCCGTCGCCACAGATCGAGCCCAGTGGAGCGACGCGTGGGAAAAGGTGCTTCGGCCCCGCTGAGATTTGTTTTTATCCGTCGTACGAAAACCGTACGGGGAAGAACCTCTCGCCGCTCCTCAGCCCAAGGGCCCCTGCCGATTCGGATTCAAAAAGCAGTGGGCAAGGGCAAGGTTTCGATGCAGGGGGCCAAGCCTGACCTCTTGTCATTGTTGGAGCCCAAGAGAGGGGCGTCGGCAATTCAGGGATTGCCCTGGGTCCAACATCTAATGGCAGTCCATTTGGACCCTGTGAACATTCCGCAAGGACTGCCCGAGATGCCTCCGATCCTGCTGGAGGGGGATCCCGGGACACTGAATTTACCCATCCTAGAATCGGGCCAGGGTTCCCATGAATTGGCAGGGGCTGCATCGGCGGTGTGGCTAACGGGCTGCGATCCGCGGACATTGCTTCTGGGTTGGGAGGAGCCAAGTCAGCCCTCGGTATCGACAGCTTCCCCAACGGAATGGCGGATTCGTTCGGTCACTGAACCGAATTCCATACTCGCTGCAGGAGCCCTGCCTACGGACCGCCGATTTATTTTCCTTCAAGATCCGCCGCAGGCAACGGGCCATATCGCTGACATTGGGATGCGGTCCCCCCAGGGGCGCTGGGAATGCCTGGCCTCTTCCGGACCGGTCTCGCTGCCGCCGTCTTCGGTGGCTCCGGATGCGTCACCAGCCCCTGTTCCACTCCCAGCGGCCGCCGGCGTTCGGCCCGGGGTCGTTCGGCCCGGGGTTATGGCGAGTTATTTTCAGCATATTTTGGATCCTCAGTTTGGGCCTGTGGGGAGTTCGGAACTCGGACTGCCCGCCGTGTCTGATCGACTGGGGCAGGGCGGGGGCTCCAACCAAGCCCCATCCTCGGAGTGGACCGTGGCGATCCCGGAAATCTCCTCGTCGGCCTTGGGTTCGCCAGGCTTGGACTCCGGTTTGCCTTCAGAGGACTTTGAGTTTCGCGTTAATGCTGAGGTGGTTCTCTTTGGCAGCACACGACCTGGGTCTCGTGTGACGATTTTTGGCCGCCCGGTTGATTTGCGTTCGGACGGATCCTTCACCTTCCGTTGTGCATTGCCGGACGGTCGATTTGAGGTGCCGATGCAGGCGGTGGGTCCGCAGGGGATGGATGTCCGGCAGGCTGTTCTCACTTTGGCCCGACAGACAGAGGTCCGCGGCGGGGTGGGCTCACATCCACCGATCTTTGGACTTCCACTTACGGATGCCATTCCGTGAGTGAACCACCGGTGATCGGGTCTCTCGCCCTCGTGCTGCACGCTCACCTTCCGTGGGTGCGACATGCCGATCAGGACCGGTTCTTGGAGGAGTACTGGCTGTTTGAGGCGGTGGCCGAGTGCTACCTGCCGCTCTTGAGACTCATCCGGGGTTGGGCCCGCGATGATGTGGATTGGAAGTTCAGCCTCGGGATCACGCCGACCCTGGCTGCCATGTGGGCCGACCCGTTGCTGCGTTTCCGGAGTCAACGGTATTTGGCCGAGCGTCGTGATCTGGCGCGGATGGAATGCGAGCGCACGATCCTCATTCCCGAACTGCAGGCGGTGGCCCAGTTTCACCGCGCGTTTTACGACCAAGTTTGGGAAGAGTGGTTGGCTTGCGGAGGGGACCTGGTGGGAGCCTTTGCCGCCTGGGCGCAGACGGGAAGGCTGGAACTGCTGGCAGGCCCGGCCACGCACCCCATCCTGCCGCTGCTGACCATTGAACTGGGGAGCCTTCGGGCTCAATTGCGTCTGGGACTGAGGGAACACGAGCGCCGATTCGGCCATTGTCCACAGGGGCTTTGGCTCCCGGAGTGCGCCTGGTCTCCCGCGTTGGAGCCACATTTGTTGGCGGTGGGAGTCCGCCACAGCATCGTAGAGACTCATGGACTCCTGAAGGGTTCGCCTCCGGCGCCCTCTGCGATTTTTCTGCCAGTTCGTAGCCCGGGGGGAATCACGGTTTTCGGGCGCGATCCTCTGAGTGCTCGACAGGTTTGGAGCCGCCAGGGCGGATATCCTGGGGACCCTCGATACCGGGAATTTCACCGTGATTTGGCCGATGAGGCGGAGTGGGAATCCGTATCGCGGTTTCTCCCGGCAGCTGGGGTCCGCTACCCCAGTGGACTCAAGTACCATCGAGTCACCGGCGGTGGCGTCGACAAGTTGCTCTACAATCGGTCCGAGGCGATGCAGGCCGTTGAAGAACAGGTGACTCATTTCTTGTCGCAGAGGCAGCACCAACTCCGACAAGCCCGGGCTGGACTAACTCGAACACCGGTTATCGTGGCCCCTTACGATGCCGAACTCTTTGGCCACTGGTGGTTCGAGGGACCGGAATTTCTGGATGGTGTGATGCGTCAGGCTTCGCGCTTCGGTGTGAGTCCGCAGACTTTGTCAGGAGCTTCCGGCGACAGTCCTCAGGCATGGGTGTCGCAGCCTGCCGAATCGAGTTGGGGTGCTGGTGGGCACCTGGGGGTTTGGCTTCACCCATCGAACGCGGACCTTCAGCCACGACTG
Source organism: Verrucomicrobiales bacterium (assembly GCA_005789375.1). The sequence continues at coordinate 3,415 of SXXZ01000137.1, forward strand.
CGCTCAGCCGGTGTAAGGATGGTTTCGGTGGCTCGTACGGCCATTATCGCCGCTGAATCCGGTGATCCTCGGGGTGGGCGCCTCGAGGGATGGGCGCGGCAAGCGGGCAGGGAATTGCTACTAGCCCAAGCCAGTGACTGGCCTTTCCTAATCCGTATGGGTACCGCCGAAGGCTACGCGCGTCGCCGAGTCGAAGGTCATCTGCAGGCCTTCGAGGGCCTTGCCAAGGCCGTCCTCGGTGTCGAGGGAACGGCCGCTTTGGAGGGACAGGAAACTTCTCGGCCTGGGGACGGTTTTCCGGAGCCGGATCTCAACTGGTGGTGGTCGGCCGGGGAGGGTAATCTTTGCGTGCTTGGATGACTTCTGCGGAGCCGTCTGGTCATCGGTGCCTCGCTGTTTTGCTCCGGTGATGAAGGATTCTAACGGAAAATGGTCGGTGCCCCCGATGGAAGCTGCTGCACGAATCTGAAGTTTTGACGCTTTCCCGGGCAACGGGTGCTCTATCCATAATTCGAGCGTTGACGATTCTTCTCTCGGATCGCTTCATCTCGCGCAGCCCCATATACTGTCGTTCAACAAACCTTTTTGCATGAATCCCTATCCTGCATCTCTGACTCGTCGTGAGCGCAACCAGCGCGACGGTTTCACCCTCATCGAATTGTTGGTGGTCATCGCCATCATCGCCATTCTTGCCGGAATGTTGCTGCCGGCCTTGTCCAAGGCAAAAGACAAGGCCTTGTCGACCATCGACTTGAGTGGTTGCAAGCAGATCATGCTCAGCAGCCATATGTTCGCGACCGACAACCAAGACGACCTGCCGGGTCCGACCTGGGGTCTCACCGGTTGCAAGACCGGTTGGGCCTATTCGGCCGTCAATGACGGGAGTGCCCCGTCCCAGACTCCGGGCCAGGCCGTGCCGGCAACGATTCCCGATGGCGCAGGCGACAATAAGGTGCCGCTGAGCGCTGGTTCCAAGTCCCTGGCGCAGCAGCCTTTCTTCATGATGGGGCAGTTGGGACGATTCCTCACCACCCCGAAGGTGCTCTTCTGCCCCAAAGATCTCACTGAAGTCGCTGGTTCTAAGAAGAACGAATGGGCTGGCCGCAGCGTCAAAATCACCAGCTACACCTTCAACGGCTGCATCATTGATTTGGGTGCGTTGCCCAACATGGCCGAAGGCAAGGCTCGCAAACAGTCGGCCTTCCGCCCTCTCGACATCCTGTTCTGGGAGACGGCCGAGGGTGATCCCTTCCTCTTCAATGACGCAGGTAACCAACCGACCGAAGGCATCTCGCAGCGCCACCGCGCTTCGGCCTACAAACGCGGCATCCTCAATCAAAATTGGGGTGGTCAGTCGTCCATTGGCCGCATGGATGGCAGCGCCAGCTTCATCCGGTTCAACGACTTCACCATCATGGGAGGCGGGACCCCTCAAGGCATGCCTGCAGGTCTGAAGGCTATGCCCCAGAGAGACGACAACAATCACGTTTGGATTGGACCGGCCTACAAGAATTGATCGTCCAAGAGCCTTCGTTATCATTCGAATGCCATGAAACAAGAATACTGCCTGCTATTGCTGTTGTCGTTGGGGTTGGTGACCGCCTGTTCAAAGAAGGATAAGGACGACTCAGCTTCCGCACCGGCTGCCGAGGCACCGGCTGCTACCGAGACCACTCCGGCTGTTGCCTCAGCGCCCGCCGAGGCGGCTCCGGCTCCCGAGGCTAAGCGCAACTGGGATGCTGTAGTGGCTGAAGTGGCCCGTATCCGCGCCATGCGCCCATTGCCCGACGACAAGCGGACCCGCATGCTGCAATTGCAGGATGAGTTGATGGCGGCCTCGAATTCCGATCCGACCGCCCGGGAAGCTTGGGCCAATTTATCGCGGATTATCAACGGCCGCTGAGGTCTTGTTTTTGGTCTTCTTAGAAGTCGGGCGTCCGGAGAACCCGGGCGCCCTTTTTTGTTTGTAAGCCCTATGACCCGGAGGACGGTGATCTTGTTGGCAGTGTTGCTGTCGGTGGGGGCGCTCGCTGTTTGGCGACGCGGCCCTGCGTCCACAGCGATGGTTCGGCAGCAGGACGCCCAGGCCGAGGCGGCAGCGCGCAAGTTCATGTCCCTTCGTGAGGCAGAAGAGTTGGCCGATCGTGAAGTTTGGTCACCGACCCAGCCGGCGATCCGCCTCGAGCAAGAATTGGTCTTGGGGGTGGAGCGAGCGATGGGAGCCCGCAGTCTCGACGCCGGAGTGCTGCCCAATCTGGCTCAGCAGATTTCCGCACCGGCGGGTTACTCTCTGCGTTGGATGCAGGTCCGATTGATGCGGGTCCGTCCCCATCCGCAGACCGAGGGAATCACGGCGGGATTTCTGGCCGACTTGGAGTCGGAGGTTGTCCTTGAAGCACCCACCGACCGGAAGTCCTCGCGAGTGATTTGGACCGCGCGATTCCGGGTAGAGTCGGATTGGTCCGACGGTGAGACACCTCGACTTCGCAATTACCGCCTCAGCCAGCCCCCGACGGTCCAGAGCGGTGCAACGGTTTTCGAGCCCTGGGCCGACCTCTTGATTCCGACCAATGGCGTTGGGCTTTTCACCGACCCACTGCTGAAGGAGACCACGGAGCGGGGAGTTCAATTGCATTTGGCAGGTGCGGGGGTGACGGCCGTCCGGGTTGGGGAAGGGTGGCGCTGGGAGACGGCGGACATGGGGCCGCCTGCCCAAGTAAAAGCCATCGTTCTGGCCGATTTGGACGGAGACGGAACCAGTGAGGTGGTGGTCGCCAATGCCTCCGGAATTCAAATTCGGGTCCGTGATGGGTGGCGTCAGGCCTGGGCAGCCCCGGCCAAGCTCAGGCATCCGCAGTCCATCACCGCTGGTGACATCGATGGCGACGGGGACCTCGATTTGTGGGTCACCCAATACCGGTTGCCGTTCGTCAACGGCCAGTTCCCCACACCGTACTACGATGCCAACGATGGATTCCCTTCCTACTTGTTGCGCAATGACGGAACCCAGTGGTTGGACATCACCGAGGCCTCTGGTTTGGCTCCAAAGCGTCATCGGCGCACCTACAGTGCCTCGTGGTTGGACTTCGATAGCGATGGCGACTTGGACCTCGTCAACGTGAGCGACTTCGCGGGACTAGATCTCTATCGCAACGACGGGCGGGGTCATTTCACCGACCTGACTCCCGAACTTGGCCTGGCGCGGCATGCCTTCGGAATGGCCCATGTAGTCTGGGACGCCAATCACGACGC
>SXXZ01000138.1 GCA_005789375.1 Verrucomicrobiales bacterium
ATGCCCCCAGGACCTCGCCTCCCCATTCTGGCGCTCAGATGGAGGCTGGACGGTCCGTCACCGCCTTGTACGAGATCGTTCCCACCCGTTCGACCGATTCTGCGCGGCCGGGTTCCGGCACCGAATCCGCGGCTCCGGCGGACAGTTCAACGGAGTTGCTGAATTTGGAGGTAGGATACCGTTCTTCAGCGAACGGGCAGGCCCAAGGTTCGGCCGAGAACAGGCCTTCGCGGAGCCTTCAAATGGGTGTCGCGGACGTGCACCGGAGTTCCGATGCAGCGACGGCCGACTACAAGTTTGCCGCCGCTGTGGTCGGCTATGGATTGATGCTGCGCGATTCTCCCTTCAAGGGTGATCTGACTTGGGAGAAAGTTCAGGCCTTGGCCGAAGAAGGGCAGGGGCCGGACCGCGAGGGCTACCGTGCGGAGTTTCTGCAATTGGTGCGCAAAGCCCGGGGGTTGCAAGAGGGGTCGGCGCAGGGCTTCAAGACCAAAGAATAAGAGCCCACTTCACACCCGCCAACCCCCTTCACACTCTCGTTAGCAGCCCAGTTGGCTCAGATTCCGTCTTTGAGGGTCTTCAGTTGGTCTTGGACCTTTTGGAAGGCAGGGTCTTTGCGGGCCTCAGCCAGATCAGGATCTTTGAGCATCCAGTCGAAGTCCCGATACCCGGCTTCTATGGCCCGAAGCAATTCGTTGATGGCGGGTTCTAACTCACCGGCTAAGCAGAGGCTGCAGGCCAGATTGAAGAGCACCTCAGGATCACCCGGACGGAGTGATTTGAGTTGGTGGTCCACCCGCAGGCCATCGTTGATGCGCCCCCGCCGGGTGTAGTCATCAGCCAAAAGTTGGAGAGCTTCGACGTACTCAGGATCTTTTCCGATCAACCCTTCGAGGAAGCCGATCTCCACGTCGAGATCTCGGGTTTCCCGTTTTCCCAGCTTCTGTTGTTTGGCCTGCGACATCTGGCACCAATCTCGAAAGCTACTCCTCATCCGTCAAGCGGCAGTCACGGGAAAGACCGAGGGGTCGGCAATCCCGTCTCGATCTCCGGTTGCCCCTCCGGGAGTCTTGTCGGAATCTCGGTGGGTATGTCCGAGGAATGGTTCGATGTGGTCGATGAACAAAACCAGGTCATTAGCAAAGCGCCTCGTAGCGAGGTGCACCGCCTGAAGCTGCGTCATCGGGCGGTCCATGTGCTGATCTTCAATCAACGGGGCGAGTTGTTCCTCCAGCAGAGGGCGCTTTGGAAGGATGATTTCCCTGGAGTCTGGGACGCCTCTTCGTCGGGGCATGTCAGCGCCGGTGATGGCATGGACGAGACCGCGCTCCGGGAAGTCGCCGAGGAGCTGGGGGTCGAACTGTCCGAGCCTCCGCGGAGAATCTTCGAGCTGGTGGCCACCGCAGACACCGGTTGGGAATTCTGTGGTGTGTATCTCGCCGACCACGAGGGGCCCTTTGTGCTCCAACCCTCGGAGATCCGCGGGGGCGGATGGTTCACGCCAGAAGCGATCGCTGAGTGGGTCTCGCGGCGACCCGAAGACTTTGCCAGCGCCTTCCGGGTAATTTGGCAGCGGCTGCAAGCAACGAAGTCTTCGACCTTGACCTAGGTTTTCCTGGGGTCCGATGTAGCAACATACTACACCACACACCATGAAGTCGAATTCCCGCGGGGTCTTCTGGACCATCCTTGCCTCGTTCTTTGTCTCAGGCCTCGCCGGCCTGCTCTATCAGGTTGTCTGGACGAGGTATTTGGCCCTTTTCCTCGGAAGCACCAGCTACGCTGTGGTCGCGGTTCTCGCCGCTTTCATGGGCGGATTGGCCGCGGGCAACGCCCTGTTGGGCACGCGGGCCGATTCGCTCCGGAGACCGCTTTTCTTCTATGCCTGTCTGGAGGCCGGGATAGGACTCTTCGCTGTGTTTTTCCCGTGGTATTTCGAGGCGGTCCGACAGGGTTTCCTGTCGGTCATTCGCACGTTCCATCCCGAGGGGACTCCGCGCCTGGCCCTGCAGTTCGGCTTTGCCGTGCTGATCATTCTCCTGCCGACCGTGTTGATGGGCGCGACGCTCCCGGTGCTCACCAAGTACGTCACCCGTTCACTCTCGGAACTCCGCGGCCGGGTGGCGGCGCTCTACTCGATCAACAGTGCGGGTGCAGTTGCTGGCATCCTGCTGGCCGACTGGTGGTGGATTCCCGCGCTGGGCCTCGAGGCGGTGGTGCAGTTGGGCGCGACGCTAAGCCTCGGCATCGCCTTGGTCGCGTACGTCTTAAGTTCCCGCAGCGGCGAGGGTCTCGATGAGCCGGTCCAACCGGCAGCACGTTCCGCGACCGACGAGTCCTTCACGCCTCTGGAGTGCCGGGTGGCACTGGTGGCCGCCGGCCTGTCGGGCTTCGTGGCCATGCTGTATGAGGTGGCTTGGACCCGCCTGTTGGCCCTGGCGCTCGGATCCAGCACTCACGCCTACTCGCTGATGCTGGCCACGTTTATCAGCGGCATCGCCGTCGGCAGCGCGCTGGTGTCGGCCTGGCGCCGGCGCTACGACACGCTCGTCGCCTTCGCCGTCGCCGAATGGGCGCTGGCCGGCACGCTGTTGGTCTCGATGTTTTTCTACGACCTCATTCCGTACGCCTTCGCCCATCTTGCCGACGTCATCGCCCGGCGGCCGGCGGCCTATCCGTTGTATGAACTGGTCCAGGTGCTGATTTGCTTCAGTGTGCTCTTTGTGCCGGCCGTTTGCCTGGGTATGACCTTGCCGTTGGCCAGTCGCGTGGTCACGGCCGACTTCCGTACGACCGGCGGATCGGTGGGTCGGGTGTTCGCCGTCAACACAGTGGGGACGGTGTTGGGGGCCGTTCTCACCGGTTTGGTCTTCCTGCCCGTCCTCGGGTTGGCTTCGACCCTTGCTCTGGGCATCGGCATCAACGGACTCATCGGGTGGGTTACCCTGGCCTCCCGGCGTGGTGGCGTCACGAGGGCCTTGGTCCAAGGGTTGGTGGTTACGGCCGTGCTGGTCGCTGCGGTCTCGCTCACGCTCAGTGAACGCTGGTCGCGCGCCTTCGTTCTGGGACTCTGGCGCGACGTTCGACCTCCGGCGAGTATCGCCGAATTCCGCCAGCGTGCCGACATCTACAACCTGGCCTATCACCGTGACGGGGCCGGATCGACGGTTGCGATTCTGGCTGTCACCAACCGGGCGGGACAGGCGAGCATCAGCCTCAAGGTCAACGGCAAGGCTGACGCCAGTTCGGGTGAGGACATGAGCACCCAGATTTTGGCGGGCCAATTGCCGATGCTGCTCCATCCGACCGCCGAGAGGGTCCTCGTGGTCGGCGCGGGCAGTGGCGTAACGGTTGGCTCGATTTTGCAACATCCGACGGTGAAGTCCGTGGACTTGGTCGAGATTTCCCCGGAGGTGACCGAGGTCGCCCGTGAGCATTTCGCTCCCTTCAACCACGATGCCCTTCGCAATCCCCGGTGCCGCACCCACATCGAGGACGCCAAGACCTTCCTTCAGACCACGCCGGAGTCCTTCGATGTCATCGTCACCGAGCCCTCGAATCCCTGGATGGCGGGTGTCGCGGCGGTGTTCAGTCAGGAGTATTATCAAGACTGTTTGGCGCGCCTGAAGCCCGGGGGGCTTTGTGCTCAGTGGGTCCAAACCTACGAGACCGACGACGAGACCTTCGCCACTGTCGTGGCCACTTTCGGATCTGTCTTCCCGCACCTGAGCTTGTGGCAGACATCCACCAGCGACCTTCTCCTCATCGGGGCCGCCCAACCCTACCGTCCGGACTTGCAGGCCATGGCTCGCCGCCTTTCCGAACCTGCCGTCGCGGCCGACCTCGGGCGCATCGAGATCACCCGGCCCGTCAATGTGCTGGCGTTGCAGATGGTGGCCTTCGGGGATGCGTTCTTTGTGGCCCCGGACGGCACGACGATCCACAGCGATTTTCATCCGGTGCTCGAGTACCGAGCCCAGCGGGCCTTCTTTGCCCGCGGCATGGCTATGGTGCCGTATCGGCTCAACGAGGTTCAGCGCCCCCGGCCGCGGACGCTCCTCGGGGAACACCTGGCGGGTGCTCCGCTGACGGCCGAAGATTGCCGAGCCTTAGCCCGGCAATTCGCCAAGATCGGCATTCCTCAACTCCCGATCTTCCGTTCCGTCTTGCGCCGTTGGCAGGAACTTCAACCGAACGATCCAACGGTGCTCCGGTTGCTTTCCACCTACGCCATCCAGAATCCCGCGCCGGACGGCGAGGTGGCCTCGCTGGTCAGCCACCCGTCCTTCTCCAATGAAAAGCAATTGGGCGATCTGAACCTCTTGCGCCAGTTGGCCGACCTGCTCTTGCTGCAGCACCGCACTCGGCGCTCGGCCTTCCATTTGCCCGATTCGGTCCGGTTGGAGGTGTTTTTGGGCGCCCTGGCTGGGTTGGATCCAGACCGCCAGCGCATGCATCGCATGCGCTTGGCCGAGGTGAGTTGGGATCGAGGCAACGATGCACGGGCTCGAGTCCTTTTCGAGGAAGCACTGAATCCTGACGAA
>SXXZ01000139.1 GCA_005789375.1 Verrucomicrobiales bacterium
GCCTGACTCGACAGGGAGGATTGACGGAGTTGGAGTGGTCGTCGCGAGGCTCCGCTGGGCCCCGGTTAGGTTGGGAACCTCATTTTGGACAGTCTCCGATGGATTGTTTGCCGAAGCGTTCTCAATCAACTGCGAACTCGGGTTCACCGAGCGTCCCTCGCGCTGAATGAACGCACCGTTTTGCGAGCCTGACTCGACAGGGAGGATTGACGGAGTTGGAGTGGTCGTCGCGAGGCTCCGCTGCACCCCGGTTGGGTCTGAAACCCGACTTGCGGCAGTCTCCCGGTGGCTGCTCGCTGAGGGCTCTCCGCTATTGGCCTCAGGTGTCGGCGACGGAGTCGATGCCACCGGCAGGAAGGGGGACCGACTGGCGGCCGATGGGGACCCTGGATTCGGGCTCGAGGTGGAGTCGCTCAAGCGGTCCCCAAAAGGAGGGGCCAAATCCGTGGTCAAACTCGGAAGGGTTTCGACCCCTGGATCCAGAATGAGACTGCGGAAAGCATCGTTGTTGTTGGCGGGACGAACAGACGCGACCGCGACCGGTGAGGCACCTAGGATTTGCGATTGCGCCACGGCCCGACGAGCAGCCTCACGGACCCCGCTGGCAATCGGATCGCTGCCCATCGATGGCTGGGAAGCGGTGGCGGAACGTGAAGTCGGCAATGACTGAACTGTCTCGGCTGTTCCAGCTACCCGCAGTGACCGGTTGGCCGGAATTTGCACCGCTCCAACTCTTGCACCAATGGCTGCAATCCTCTGGGGTGTTGAAGTCGATTGACCGCCGCCCGAGTTTATCGATACCGCAGCCGGCAACTCCCCACGGCCCGATGCCTCCTCACGGCCCGATGCAAAATCACGCTGAATTTCGAAATTCGATGCGGATGAAGACGCAGGGTTCGGTCTCTGGGTGACTCTACTCGACGCATAAGTCAGACCCGCATCGGAAGGCGCTGAGAACACATCACCTGACAGTTTCTTGGAACTGGGTACATCCTGTGAGTCACCCCGTTTATCACGCAATATTACGACTTCTGCATCGGGTAACCGCCGAGAATCCATCAATGGCCGCTCCGGTAGTCCCTGAAGAACGTCATTCCGGGTTGAGGCTCCAGAGGTCAAGGCCGGTGGCCTGCGTAACTCCGACTCTGACCGTTCAGCCGGCCCGAAGGGTTCTCCCCTAGAGGACGGCCCGGCTTGGGGCGATGGAACTGAAGAGGATACGGAGGGTGTCGAAATAGAAGCGGTGCTCGGGCCAATGAATCTCGACTTGGCGTCGACCATCGCTCGGACACTGAGGGACGCCTTGCGGATGGGTTTGATCGAAGGCCGAACCTGTGGGTCGCTCGAAGGATTCTGGAACGAAACTCTCGATGAAGGGTCCGCCGATCCTGCCATTTCTGCTTTCTGGGGGGCGTCGGCCACCGGTGAGGAGCCCGTCTCCGAGGAATGAGCCGATTGGGCTGATTTCAGGTGGGCCTGGAACGCCGTTGCTCCGTTTGGCCCGCCGGTCGCAATCCCTGAATCCCCGTCGGAATTCCATGAAAAGGGCAGGGAAGCGCGGGGATTTAAATCCGCTGCCTTCAGGTCGCTTGAAATCATGGCGTAGGTGAAGCCGCAGTGGAATTGGTTCCATCGGGCGACCGCAGCGAGATGTGCATCATTCTACGAGAAATGTCCGCAGCCAGACGAACACCTGATTCTCCCGTGCCGACCAAGGCGCCCAACAGAGACGAGGCGTTGGTGGAGTTGATGACGGTCAGTGTCCGGGCAATCTCATCCGGCGTATAGTTGGTCAAAATGGCCACGCCCTGAGCCGGCGGGAGCGCGGATATACGGCGACCATGTTCCAGAAGGCTTCGCTGTTCTTCCACCCGGATATAGGTGATCCGATTGGTCAATAAGTGCTCTTGGCTGATTCGGGCTTGAGCAATCCACTGTGTGGCCAGGTTGAGATTTTGCATTTCCAGGCGGATTCGCTCTTCGACTTCCTTCAGACGCTTTTCGCGACTGTCCTGGTACTCTTGTCGAGAGCGTAGTTGGTTGAGTAAATTGACAACGTCCGGATTGTCGAAGCGCAGTGAACCGGGTTCGGAAGTTTCCCGCATGGCCTCTAAAGCGGCCAAGCTCAGCTCAGTCTGGCGCTCGTTGCCTGCCGGTTGGGCCTCAGGTGCATCTTGGAGAACGTCCTGCTCCGGGGACTTGACGGCCGCCGATGCCTGAGAGGCTTCGACGATCTGGGCAAGGATCGTTTGAATGCGCTTCTGCGCCACCTTGCCACCATAGAGGAACGTGGCGACCGAGGTGCCAATGCCGAGCAGGATGATTAATAGGGCGAGGAGAAGTGTGCGCATGGGAGTCAGAAGCTTTGAATGACGCGCTCGTCGAGGTAGCGCTCTTCGGCCAACCGTTCCGATCGCTGATGTTCCTTGAGGCGGGCTTCGCGAAGTTTTTCGAGCAGGCTTAACCGGAGTTTGGCTTGCTGCCACTCCGACAAACGTTCGGTAACCACCACGTGTTGGGCTGCCAGGGCAACTCGGGCGCGCTCGGCGTTGAGTCGCATTCCGGGCCGCAGCGCCACGGAGATCGATGCAGCGATTCCACCTTCGGAGAGCGAGTCGTTCAGAGAACGGCTGTCGGACATCACCCGATCCAGATCGCTTTGGCAGCGCAACTGGTCCTGATTGGCCTGAGCCAATGCTTGAGCCGCCGCACTCTCCTGGGAGGCGCGTATCTGAAGCAACGTTTCTAGGCTAAATCGGAATCGACCCATACCTTATCGGGGCGTCGCAGCACGAAACGCGCCAATAGGCTTTGAGCGATCTCCCAAGGAGTTGCCGATGGGTGTCATTCCCTGACGCAAGGCCAGCGCCAGCAACTCCCACAAGGGAGTCGGAGACGGCACCTCCGTCTGGGACTGACGCAGGAATCCATCGAGGTGGGGCAGGGTTGCTATCGCCCGATCGAGTTTGGGGTTCGAACCGGCTACATAAGCACCCACTCCGATCAAATCCCGGTTCTGGCGATGCAACGCGAGTAATTCGCGGGCTTCGCCTTGAAGAGTGATTTGATCGGAGTTGAGCAAATCCCGGTTCAAACGACTGATGCTTCCGAGCACCTCGATGGCTGGCCAGTGGTTACGATCGGCCAATTCACGGGTCAGAACGATGTGACCATCGAGAATGGAACGGGTGGCGTCGGCGATGGGTTCAGTGAGGTCATCGCCCTCGACCAAAACCGTGAAAATACCGGTGATCGACCCGCGATCGGAGTTTCCCGCACGCTCCAGAAGTCGAGGCAGGGCCGCGAAGACCGAGGGAGTGTACCCTCGGGCGGTGGGCGGTTCTCCGACGGCCAGGCCGATTTCTCTCTGGGCCATGGCAAATCGGGTGACCGAGTCCATCATCAGCAACACTTTGCGACCCTCATCACGAAGTTGCTCCGAAATTTGCAATGCCAGTGAGGCTGCCTTCACCCGGAGCAAGGCGGGTTGGTCGGCCGTGGCTACGATCACAATGGAGCGGGCACGACCTTCTTCGCTGAGATCATTTTCGAGGAATTCACGCACCTCGCGTCCACGCTCGCCGATCAGTGCAACCACATTGATGTCGGCATCCGAGCGGCGGGCGATCATTCCCAAGAGCGTCGATTTTCCCACGCCGCTTCCGGCGAAGATTCCTACCCGTTGGCCTCGCCCGAGTGGAGTAAAGCTATCGATGGCCCGAACTCCGGTGATGAGCGGATGTTGGATTCGGGCCCGAGACAAGGGATTGGGCACCGCGCCATCCCCTGTAGAAGCAATCCATTGGAGAGGAAGGCCACTGTCTAGGGGCTTGCCCAAGGCATCGATGACCCTGCCGGAAAGTCCGGAGGCCAGGGGAACCCGTCGCCGTTGGGGACTGGTCCGAACTTCGTCTCCGGGACACAATCCATCGATCGTGTCGAGAGGCATCAGAATCAGGTTCTGATTATGAAACCCCACGACTTCGACGCTAATCTCACGACCGTTGGAGCAACGGATATGGCACAAATCCCCAAGTGCCGCCTTGGGGCCCAGTGATTCGACCGTTAGCCCCGCAACACGCACCACGGACCCCACAGGGGTGGTCAGGCGCGCCTCTCTCAGGCGTTGCTGCGCCTGCTGGATAAATCGCAGACCGGTCGGGTTGTCTGGAACCAGTTCAAACATCAAGCCCCCTCAAGGGCGCTGCTGAAGCTGGCGATGCGCGAAGACCGGAGGCCGTCGACGAATCCAGACTGGGTCTCTACGAGGCATCCGCCACGGTCCACTCCAGAATCGGGGACCATCTGGATACCACGGGCCGCGCATTGGGAGCGGATTTCGCTGTAGGAAGCTTTCTCGAGCATCGTCAGATCCTCGGGATTGAGCATCACCCGCAGCACCGGAGTGCCCAAAGCTGCGCCGAGGGTCTCTCGAAGGCTGGCCTCAATGACGTCGACGGTGATGGGCAAGCTCCCAACGATCTTGGCGACCGCCTCGACCGTCAGTTGGAGCAAGGCCTTCTCCAGAATCTCCATCCGCTCAGCCAACTGAGAGGACATCTTCTGGGACAGCTGCTCAAGGTAGACGCCGACCTCTTCCTTGTGCTTCAGCTCGATTTCCTCGCGCAGCACCCGGACCCGCTCTTCGCAGGCTTCGGTGGCTGTCGACACACCACGGCGATAAGCCTCGTGTTCGATCTTGCGACGCATGGCTTCGATGTCTACCGGCGGAGACAATCGCTCTTCGCGGTGGAATCCGAGCACCGAGAGCCGAATGTCTCGAAGCGTTGACGAATGTTGTAGGAGTGTTTGAGTCATGGGTTAAATTAGGCGGAGTCCAGGGAGATCTCGCCGTCGGTTTCGAGCTTGCGGACGACATCCACGATGCCTTCTTGCGCCTGCTCGATTTCGCGAAGACTGGTCTTCCCGAGGTTGGAAATTTCGTCGTTGACCGTTTCGGCCGCACGCTTCGACAGCGCCCCCAGAAGGGCCTGCCTTAAATTCTCGTTGGCTGCGCTCAGTGCGATGGCCAGGCGGGCGGCCTCGACCTCGCGGAGTACCTTTTGGAGAGACTTGACGTCCAGAGTGGCCAGATCGTCGAAGGTGAACATCTTCATGCGGATGGACCGCACCAGATCCGGCACTCGTTCATCGAGTTTGTTGAGGATTCCCAAGCGGATGGTCTTATCCATCGCGTTGAGGGTAGCCGCCGCCGCCTTAATCCCTCCGGTCTGGTTAAGGGCTTTGGTCACCTTGCGACCAATCTTCTTGGACAGAACCTCGCCCACCGTTTCCACCACCTCAATCGGGGTAGAAGCCAGTGTCGCCAGACGCTCGATGACTTGTTCCTGAAGACTTTCAGGAAGACTCTTGAGAACCTCGGATCCCTTCTGGGCCGTCAGATAACTGACCACGAGCGCAACGGTCTGCGGTTGCTCCTCCTTGAGGAGATTGCAAATAGAGGTGGCATCGAGATCGATGATTTGCTGCATGGCAGCCACCGAGGTGCGTCGAGTGCCCACGCGGCCGATGACCTCGGCTGCTTTAAAGAGACCCACCGCTTTCTCGAGCACCATCCGAGTGTATTCCACCGATCCGCTGACCCCGGAATTGGCTTGAATTGCCATCTCCGTGAACTCCTTGAGCACGGAGGTCTGCTGCTCAACGGTCATCAGTGGCAAATTGACCATTTCCGATGAGACGAGCTCGCGTTCGTTGTCATCGAGACTCTTGATCAAGATGCTGGCGCTCTCCTCGCCGAGCAGCACCAGTAGGGCTGCCATCTTCTGCGAGGGGGTGAGACGAACGGGGCCCGTTGGGACCGTTTTCCCACGAAGCATTTCCCGGGCGGCTGTTTCCATGGCGCTCATTCGCCTTCCTCCTCAGGCTTCGCCGTGAGCCAGGCACGCGCGGCTTGGGTCATCTTTTGTGGATTGTCTCGGATCAGGTCCTTGAGCACTTCGAGCGTGACCCGTTCCGGACGCTGTTTGCTCAGTCCGAAATCCATCTTCATCTTCTTCTTCTGCTCTTGGGCAGCTTCGTTGGCTTCTTCTTCTTCACTGGCATCTGAGTCGGATTTGGCTGCAGCAGGTGCGCCAGCAACCGCTGCCCCGACTCCTGGAACTCCCCCAGCCACCACCATGCCGTTGGCAAGAATCATTTGCTGGCCTGCCATTAACTGGCCAACAGGGACACCCGCGGCGATCATCTCCTCGGAACCACGGCGCAGCATTCTCCAGAGCAAGAACAGGATCAGAAGGCTACCCAGCAACATGCCTCCCACTCGGGCCGCTTCGACACCCTTGAACCAGAGAGCATCTCGATCCAGTCGCGCGGTCTCCTCGATCTTCGGTTCTTCGTTGAAGGGGAGTTCCTCCACGGCCACTTCTCCCAGAGCCTCGTCCCCCTTAGGCAGGCCAAGAGCGCGTTCTGCGGCCCGCTTGAGTTTATCTATGTCCAGCTGGGTCCGAGGGACTGCCTTGCGATCAGCTCCCTTGCCCTCGTAGCGCTGGTTGACGAAAACCGCCGCTGTGACCCTGCGGAGTCCACCGATGCCAGCCACGACATTGGTCTGGCTGCGGCTGACGTAGAAGTCATCGGTCTGGTCCAGTTTCTGGAGCCGGGAACCCTGAGTTCCGGTTGAATTCAAGTTGGTTCCGGTATTAGGAGCGACTCCGGCGACCCCGCCAGCGATCGGGTTTAGAGAGTCGGTGGTCTCCTGAGTCCTCTTCTGATTCTTGGGAACTGATCCGGCCGGATCGTAGTATTCGGAACTACGCGTCACCGCGTCGAAGGAGATCTCTGCCGAGACACGAACCACGGCCTGCCCCGGACCCAGGATGGTCTCGAACATGGACCGCAGCTTTTCAGTCAGGTACCGCTCAATGTTTTTGCGCTGCTGCAACTGACCACTGACGGCCGAGGCACCTCCGCCTTCGTCGGACGGCTCGGAAAGAATAGCTCCGTAGTTGTCCACCACGGTGACATCGCGAGCTTGCAAGCCTTCGACCGAATTGGAGACCAAGAAACGGATGGCGCTGACCGCCTCTTGTGTGAGCAAACCGGCCATGCGAACATTCAAGAAGACTGAAGCGGTGGCCTTCCGTTGTGCGTCGATCACCAGCCGGTTTTCGGGGAGAACGATCATGACCCGCGCGCTCTCGACGCCGTCGATTTGCTGCAGGGTGCGAGCCAATTCTCCCTGAAGAGCTCGGACATAATTGGCCTTCTGGACGAAGTCCGACATGCCGAAGGCCGGTCGGTCAAAAATTTCGAAACCCGTTCCATCGGCCTTGGGCATGCCCTTGGCAGCGAGTTGAGCCCGCAGGGAATGAACTTGTTCGGCGGATACTTGAATCGCCGATCCACCCGAGACAATACGGTGAGGAACCTTTTGGGATTCCAGGACACCGACAATGCGACCCACTTCGGCTGCATCCAGTCGACCGTACAACAAGCGCCAATCGGTCCTGCCACCGAGCAGCGCTATGGCGATACCGGCAATCACGATGCCGAGACCGGCGAAACCGAACAACACCTGCTGGGTGACGCTCAGTTTGGCGAGGATCTCTCGCAACTGCTTGGTTAGTTTTTGGACAACTTCCATGGATGAAAACAAAGGAGGCTTCGGGACGTGTACTTAGGTCTGGATGTGGATTTAGGGGGTCTCAGACCTGCATGCGCATGAGCTCCTGATAGCCATCGAGCAGCTTGTTGCGGACCTCGAGCATCAGTTGGAACGAAATACTGGCTTCCTCCGAAGCGATCATTACTTGATGCAACGGTACGTTTTGACCGGAAAGCATGGCGCCGGTCGTTGCGGCGGACGTCTTCTGACTGGCGTCGGTCTTCTGCACCATTTCGGAGAGCATGTCCCCAAATCGGGATCCAGGTGCCGCAACGGAAGTATCGCCGGCGACACTGGACGCCGTTCCTGCCGTCTTGCCCATCGCGGGCCGTGCCCAGGCTGCGGCGAGATTGCTGGAAAAGCTGTTGGTGATAGGGGTCATGGTGGCGGGCCGGTGTCAGTCAGTGCTCAGCGCTTCCCAATGGAGAGGGCTTGTTGTGCCAATGCCCGTCCGTTGCGCATGACGGCGATGTTGGCCTCATACGAACGGTTGGCGGAAATCAGGTCTGCCATCTCCTCGTGGATATTGATGGCGGGATAAGCCACAAAACCCTCTTTGTCGGAGTCTGGATGACCGGGCTGGTAGACCCGGACGGCAGGGCGGGGGTCTCGAACGATTTCTAGCGTCGGTTCATTCTTTGCTGAAGACGACGACTGGGCCGCCATGGCATCACCGAGTGCTGCCTTGAATCGGACCGATTGGCGCTGGTAAGGCCCGCCATCGGCGGTCTTCGTAGTGCGCGCATTGGCAATGTTCTGACTGATGACCTCCAGTCGGACTTGCTCGGCGCGGAGTCCCTGAGATGCACTATTGGCTCCCGGAATAAGATTCATGACATCCTCCCGCTGATGGCGGCCCGAAGCCGGGACATGCGACCTGAAATCATTTGAATGTGAAGGCTGTGTTCCAATCCATTGTCCTGCATGGCAACCAACTCGTCGGTCAGGTTGACTGAGTTGCCATCGGGGGTCCGAGCCGGCGCTGAAGAGTCGATCACCGCGTTCGGCCGAAGCGTGTTCATTGAAGAAACATCCTGACGTCGGACCGCCTCAGAGAGTTGGCTGCGAAACTGTGCAGGGACGTCCATCCGCCGAAATCCGGGCGTCTCCAGATTGGCGATGTTCGACGCCAAGGCGCGCTGCCGTTCGACACACGCATCCAGACTTCGCTTCTCCGCCATGTAGTTGACGCTGCCAAACAGCGCTTCGGTCATACCATCCCCGCAGCACGGGTCGTGCCATAGGTCTCCAGAGAATGATTGGCCTACGAGTTGCTGCGAGGGACAGAGATGTTGGTATCGCGAACAGATCAATCCACGGGGACCCTGGTGAGGAGATCTCTGTCTGGACTTCTTGTGGCCGCGATGGTCTTCGCTGTGGGCGGTGCGCTGTGGGCGGTGGATCAGCCTGTTGAGAAACCCGCTCAACCGGCTCTCATTGCTGAGGCACTCGATCCGGCTCCCAGCAGCGTTGCGGCCGGCGATGCGTTTCCTCCCATGGTGCAGGTTCCCGACTCTTCCGGGCCATCGGATGCGTCTTGGTCTTGGTTCAACGTCGGTTTGTCCAACCAACTCAAACAGGTGACGGGTTCTACCCCGGTTTTGTTGGATGCCTATTCCCGGGCGGCACAGAGTCAGAGTTCACCCGCTTTAGTGAACCTGGGATACTTATATGAAACCGGGCGGGGAGTCCCTAAAGACATCGCCAAGGCCATGTCTTACTACCGCCAAGCCGCTGAGTTGGGCAATCCGGTCGCTCTCTATAATTTGGGACGCAGCTATTACACAGGAACCAACGGATTACCCTTGGACTGGTCGGCTGCCCGGAAATATTTGGATCATGCTTCTGGCGAAGGTCTGGTCGCCGCTCAGCACCTCTTGGGACAACTCAATTTGGATCAAAACCAAGCGTCTAATGCAGTGGTTTGGTTCTCCCGTGCTGCAGAGCACGGCTTTGTGCCTTCGATGTGCAGTTTGGCAAGCCTCTATCATTATGGTCGTGGGGCTCCTGTGGACTTGTCCCGAGCCATTCAGTGGTACCGCAGGGCTGCGGACTCCGACTTCGTGCCTGCTCAGTATCAATTGGGGGTGATTTACGATTCGGGAAGCAGTGTTCAGAATCCGGTCATGGCCGAGACCTACCTGCGTAAGGCTGCAGAACATGGGCACCGTGAATCTCAATACCTCCTCGGTCAGTATTACTACCGAGGCCGAGTCATGAAGACGGATATGGCCGAGGCTTATCGTTGGTGGACTCTGTCTGAAATGAGCGGCCTAGAGGTCGCCTCGGGCGCTCGGCGTCAGTTGATGCGTATTATTGCGCCGATCGATTTGGACCGTGGCCGGTCTTTAGTCAACGATTTCAGGCCCATTGTCTCAACCTTCCGGGATGACGGGGTGGCCGCTATCCAAGCCGACACCCGGATGACCGATCAAACGCCCAGTGCCTTCGGAGCGGGCTTTATCGTGTCCGGTGCTGGGCATGTCCTGACGAGCGCGAGGCATGTGCCCAATTCTTCGCGGAGTATCACAGTGAGCATTGTCGGCGGCAAACTCCGGGCAACACCGGTCAAGGTGGATTCCTCTCTGGGTTTGGCCATTGTGCAAATCCAAGGTGGAGCTCGGTCTTTTCATTCGCTGGCGGTCCAAACCAACCGTAGTTCCATAAGACCGGGTTCTTGGGTGTTCTGCATGCAAATGGAGCCAGGAGCCAGTTCGCGTGACAGTCTTCAACCCAGCGCACATCGGTCGCGGATCCTGCGCAACTCCGGGATGAAGGCCGATCCGCGCTACTTCACCCTTTCAGACCGGATGCCCTTGTCCACGGTGGGTGCACCGGTTCTCGATGTTTCGGGTCAGATTCTCGGAATCGTGACCGACCCGGCCCCCAAGGCTTACCCGAACTCGGGGGCCATCGCTCTTTCAGCCCGCTACATCCACGACTTCCTTCGCATCAGCGGCATCACCGCTGAGCCGGGGATGCAGGTGGAGGAGCGGGGTGAGGCGGCACCACCGGCTCCGATGGTTGCCAATAACTCTCTGGTACACGTGACTGCCTACTCATCATTGCTTCCATGACTTTGGAAAACTCATCTGCCATGGAACTTCAGGATTCCGTGACTCCCCCAAACCCGATCCAGGTGTTGACCCGCGAAGGGCACTCGCGCCTGGCGTCGATCCTTCGGGAGTTGGTGGCCAATTTGCCCCACGAGTTCCCCACTCCGGATTCGGGGTCCCGATCGCCCAATGAAGGGAATGTCGTCTTCACACCGTTTCGCCCACCGCCGCTAGATCAGGGGACCTGGATGGATCGGGCCCGACAGGTGGCAGTGGCTGCAGCGGTGCTCCGGCGAGAGGCGCCAAATGCGGCCAGAGATTGGCTGGATGAACGGTGCGGATTGCGCTTTGACGAGTCCCAGGTTGAGCGAGCGGCTCTTACTCTCGATTCCCAAATCCGCGGATGGCGACGCCGGAGACTCCCCAGACATTTCTGGCTCTTTGTGCTGACGTGGCGGGAGCGAATTAGCCAAAACTCCGGTTCGGAATGCCTGCCGGCCACGTGTCTGGTGGCCGTCGATCAGCATGGGTATCGCATGGTCGCAGATTTCACCTTAGGTGCGGCCAGCACTCCCAATTGGCCCGAGATTTTCCGCGCTTTGGATCAGCGAGGGATGGGGGAGATTTCTGGGTTAACCGCACGAATGAC
>SXXZ01000140.1 GCA_005789375.1 Verrucomicrobiales bacterium
CGCGACGGTCCTCTTCCAAGGCCTCTACGCCTGGGGGATGAGCGTCGGGTGCATCGGTGCTTTTCGCGCTTGGGTTCAGGGCGAAAGCCCCCGTGTGCGCTACTTGTCTGATTCGGCTTATTGGTTGTACCTGGGCCACCTGCCTTTGGTGATTTGGGCTCAGGGGGCCATCGTGGGCTGGCCGATTCCGGGTTGGGTCAAATGCCTGATTATCTCGCTTGGGGTCACCGGACTCCTGCTGGTGGTGTATGAATGGGGCGTTCGCTACACGTGGGTGGGAGCCTTGCTGAATGGTCGGAAACATCGGAATCCCCCGACCCTCAAGCAGGTTTCATCGATGGCTCCGCCCGTGTCCGGAGGACTCCAGTGACCCAATGAAGAAAGGCCCGCCAGTCGTCGATCCGATCGCGAGCAAACCCGTGAGCAAGCCTGCGAGCGATGTTGCCTCAAACCCGGGCTTCGATTCGCATCGGTTGCCTGATCCGGAGACAGAGCCCAATGCCTCCGAGTTGCTCTCCGTGGTCTACGACAAACTCCGGCGGCTGGCCGCCCAGAAAATGGCCCACGAACAGCCTGGGCAAACTCTGCAACCCACGGCGCTGGTTCATGAGGCCTGGTTGAGGCTTGGACATTCCTCTCGCCGGCCGTGGGACAGTCCTGAGCATTTCTTCGTCGCTGCCGCTGAGGCCATGCGTCGGATCCTCATCGATCGAGCCCGTCGCCGCGCCCGTATTCGGCATGGAGGTGAGTGGATTCGTGTGGACGCCGAGGTCGTCGACCTGCCCATTGCTCAAGATGGCGATAAGTGCCTCCGGGTTCACGAGGCCTTGGATCGATTGGCTCTCATCGACGCGCGCAAGGCGGAGGTCGTTAAGATGCGTGTCTTTGTCGGTATGGAGGTGCAAGAAATCGCCGAGGTGCTGGGGTTGTCGGAAAGGAGCGTCTTGCGGGACTGGGTGTTTTCGAAAGCCTGGTTGTCCCGGGAATTGCGGCGCGAATGAAGATTCATCCAACAACCGAATCGGCCGACGCTGCCGGGGCCTCTGGGGTTGTGCCTCCCGAGAGACCCAAGTTCTCGACCTTGGAACTGGAAGGGGTGTTCGACGCGGCGGTCGCTCTAGGATCACCGACCGCGCAAGCCTCGTTTCTAGACCAAGCCTGTTCTGACCCGGCGTTTCGCCACGAGGTGGAGTCTCTTCTTGAAGCGCATCGACACCCCGATTCTCTCTTCGAGTCCCTCCCGCGCCGGTCCCCAGACACGGCCCAGGAGGAACAGCCCGGAACAGTCATCGGTCGCTATCGCTTGCTCGAGTTTCTGGGTGAGGGTGGGGTGGGACGGGTTTTTGCAGCCGAGCAAACCGATCCGGTACGGCGTCGCGTGGCGATCAAAATTCTGAAGCCGGGCATGGATAGTCGTGACGTGATTGCCCGCTTCGAGGGCGAACGGCAGGCCATGGCCATGATGGATCATCCCGGCATCACCAAGGTTCTCGACGCGGGTACCACTGAGCGCGGTCGGCCTTACGTGGTGATGGAACTGGTGTCCGGTCAACCCATCACCGACTACTGCGACCGCAACCGCTTGAGCGTCACCGCACGCCTTGAATTGGCGATCCGGGTTTGTCGGGCCGTGCAGCATGCGCATCAGAAGGGCGTGCTGCATCGCGACATCAAGCCCACCAACTTGCTGGTGATCGACGAAGATGGGACACCCGTCCCGAGGGTGATCGACTTCGGGATCGCCAAGGCGCTTGAGGGACGCCTCGGTAAGCAGACCGCCGCCGGCACCCGACTCTATCCGTTTATCGGGACACCGGCCTACATGAGTCCCGAACAGGCCGATATGAGCGGGCTCGACATCGATACGCGCAGCGATCTCTACAGTCTGGGAGTACTCCTTTACGAGTTGGTGACCGGGTCACCGCCGTTCGACGGGCGTGCCCTGTTGGAGGGCGGCCTAGAGGCGCTTCGCCGGACCCTCCGGGAAACCGAGCCGCAGCGACCTAGCCAGCGTCTGGCGAGCAGGCCGCTCGACGAGCGCGAAGCCATCGCCCAGGCGCGGTCTACCCACGGTGCGGCCCTGTTGCGTGAGGTTCGGGGCGACATCGACTGGATTCTCCTGAAGTGCCTCGAAAAAGACCGCTCCCGTCGTTACGCCTCCGTGGACGCCTTGGCGTCAGATCTGCGGCGGTTCTTGGCCCACGAACCGATCTTGGCTCGGCCGCCGGGAGCGCAGGACCGGCTTCGCAAATGGGTCCGCCGCAACCGGGTCACCAGCCTGTCCCTAATGGCGGTGACCTTAGGGTTAAGCCTGGGCATGGCTCTGGCCGTCGCTGCGTGGGTACGTGGTCGCACCGAGGCCGCCCGCACCGAGGCAGTGACGGGTTTTGTTCACCAGTTTCTTTCCGATTCCCTGCCGCCCCTCACCCAGCGGGGTGATTCTCGGGCCGCCCGAGAACTCATCGCGACGGCCGATCGACTGGTGTCGTCCTCGCTGTCCAATGCGCCGATCGCCGAGTTGGTGGTCCGGGTCCACCTCTGGAAGGCCTTCATTGAACAGTTGGGGGATTATCCGGCCGCTCTGGGTCAAAGCGAAGCCATCGCCCGTATCGCCCCGCAGATCCGTTTGGCGGCCCCCCAGTTGCAGCGCGATTTGCTGGCGGTTTTTCTCGCGGGCACGCGGCTCTGGGCTTCTGGAGGGCCCGGGCCGGCGGCAGAGGCGGCGCTCGGTGAGCTGGACCGTCTGGCCGAATCGTTTCTCGCTCGCACGCCGCCGGACCGAACGATGGCCCGAGAAGTTCGAGCCACCCAGGGATCGTGGCTGCTGCTCGCAGGGAGGTTTCCCGAAGCAGAGGCCCGACTGCAGGAGGCTTGCCGCCTAGAGCCGTCGCCTTCTGATCAGGGTGTTCGACTCCATGGGTGTGTTCCCGACTACGCGCGGGCATTGTCGGTGCAGGGGCGTTTTGATCGCGCTGAAAAAATTCTCCGCGACAGGGCCCCGACTGCGGCCGATTTTGCTGGGGAACCTCCAGGGCTGCGGGTTCGGTGGGTGGCAGAGATGTCTCATGCGCTTTGCGGTCAGGGGCGCCATGCCGAGGCCGAACGCTGGTTGATAGACCAACGTCAGGGGTTTCGGGAACGGGGTGCGTCGGAAGTTGAGCAACTGGCCCTAGAGGCCGAGCGTGCCGTGGTGATGGCCCGTGCTGGGAGGTTGCCCGAGGCATTACTGCAGATGGAGGCGGTGGCCATCAACCGACTGGCCGGGGTCCGTAACTGGCATCGGGCCATGTTTCTGGCTCTCAGTCTTGAGGATATGGAAGCGATCCGTCGGTTGGGCCGTGCGGGTTTGTTGGGCTACGTTTCATTGGC
>SXXZ01000141.1 GCA_005789375.1 Verrucomicrobiales bacterium
AACCCTTCGCCGCCAAATTCACCGCCCTTGAAGATCCGCTCGACCGTGAGCAACGGGCTGGGGGCGTTGGTGCTGCCGGCCTCGGCGGCGCGGCCGATGTTGGATACGAGCGGAGTCGTGCCCAGCGCGAGGAGGACGCCGAGCAGGATCCGGGGCCCAAGGGACAGACTACGGAGCGGGCGCGAGGGCAGTTTCGGCAAAGAGGGGTTCATCGGGGCGAAGGATGGGGCTCAGTGGATGTCTACGACGCGCGGCCCCAGCACATTCATGCGGGGGGTGAAGCCCAGGCCGGGGCGATTCGGGGCCTCCATGTAGCCATCCACCCGTTGCGGTGCGCCTTCCGCCGTGCTGACGGTGACGTAGCTGTTGAAGTCGGTGCTGGTGAAGCGGTAGGCCTCCGGAGTGCTGTGGGCGAGATGGGCGATGGCGGCCGTAGTAATATCGCCGCCCCAACTGTCTTCGAGGGTCATGGCGATGCCCATGCTCACGCACAAGTCACGAGCCTGCTTGGTCTTGGTGAGGCCACCCAGCTTGCTGATCTTGAGGTTCACCACGTCCATTGCCAGGTCGGCCTTGGCCCGCAGCAACAAGTCGAGGCCGTCTACGTTTTCATCGAGAATGAACGGGTGATCGGTCTGACGGCGCACTGCGAGGCACTCTTCGTAGGTCAGGCAGGGTTGCTCGATGTACACGTCGAGGTCGCGCACGGCCCGCACCACGCGGACGGCCTCATGCTGGGTCCAACCGGTGTTGGCGTCGGCAACCAGGCGTTCGCCGCCTTTGAGGATCTCGCGGACCGCACGGATACGGGCGATATCCACATCGGGATCGCCGCCCACCTTGAGCTGGAAGCGCGTGTAACCCTCGGCCCGGTAGCCGGCGACCTTGGCGGCCATGATCTCCGGGTCCTCCTGCGAAATGGCCCGGTAGAGGCGCACCTTCTCACCGTACCGACCGCCGAGTAGAGTGCACACGGGCAGGCCGGTCGCCTTGCCCAAAATGTCCCAGCAGGCGATGTCGATGCCCGACTTCACATACGGATGTCCTTTGAGTGCGGCATCCATGCGGTGGTTCAGTTTGCCGAGTTCCAACGGGTTCTCGCCGATAAGCAACGGGCCTAGTTCGAGCAGACCCGCCCGAACACCGGCCGCATAGGCGGGCAGATAGAAGGGCCCCAGCGGGCAGACCTCGCCGTAGCCGATGAGGCCGGTGTCGGTTTCAACACCCACGATGGTGCTGTCAAACACGGTGACCGATTTGCCGCCGGACCACTTGTAGGTGGTCTCGTGGAGCGGGAGGTCGACCTGATGGGCGAAGATACGCGTGATGGTCATGGGGGAAGGGTTTTTGGAATCAGGATTTACGGCCCCACAGACGGACGAGCAGGGCGTCTACGTCGGGATCGTGCTGTTGAAGTTCGGTGCGGTTGAAGGGATAAAAATCGTTGCGGGAAAAGAAGGCCTCAGTGCATTCGGCGAAGTACTCCATGGGGTCGGTCATGGCATAGGCTCGGTCCCAGTGGATTTTGCCTGCGGCGTCTTTTCGTTGGACGCGCTCGTAGCGTTGGCTGGCCTTGGCGGCTTTGTAGGCCGCGGCGATTTCGGCGTTGGAGAATCCGCCAGGCAGCACGCGGTCGTGGTAGGCGTGGGCCAATTCGTGCAGCGTGAAATTGGGCATGCGCCGGGTCTCGGACTCGAAGTCTGGGATGTCGGTGAATTCGACGCCGTGCACCATGGCGGGATCGCGGCCGTTGTCGCGCAACCATCCCGCGCCCGGATGATACTCGGCCCGTCCGCCTTGGCCCGGGTAGGCGCGGGTGAACCAGAGGGTGATCTTGCGCAGGTGCTGAACGGCTGGCGCCGGAACCACCTGGATGATCTCACGCAGTTGGACCGCTAGGAGTTCCAAGGCTTTGTCGGTGGCGGGGCGTTGCTCGGACCACAGTCGGGTGTCGATCCGGACGGTCCATCCTTCGACCTCGCGGACCACCCGTTCGGGATGGGAAACCTTCGTTTTGGCGGGGGCCTCTGCCAGAAGCTGAAACCCCGACAGCAGGGACGGGGCGACCAGCAAGCCGGTGATCCAACCACGGCGTGAAAGGCTGCGGTGAGGGGGTGCGGGTGGGGTCCGGTTTGCGCTCAACACCTGAAATCGAAGCAGAGGATCGGTCCGCAGTCTTGGGAAGAATCCATTCTTTCCAAAATAGATTAGACTAGTCTCAAACTAGTCTTAGGGTTCCCTTCCATGAACAGAAGTGTGATTTCGGTGCCTTTGGCCGAGGCGAAGAGCAAATTGTCTGAGCTCATCGAGCGGGTCGGGCAGGGTGAAGAGTTCATCATCACGCGTCATGACACCGAGATGGCCCGACTATCCCCGGTCCATCGTTCCGGTCGCGCCGAGGCGGCTGAGTCTATCGCCCGGATGCGGGCCGGTCGGGCGATGCGGGCCGCTTCAGTCGAGGAACTTCGCCAGTGGCGTGGAGAGGGGCGGCGATGAACGGCGCCTTTGTACTGGATTGTTCAGTGACCATGGCCTGGTTTTTTGACGGAGAGTCTACAGCTGTGACCGATGAGATTCTCGATCACCTCAATCAATCGGGCTCAGCGATTGTCGCCGGGCATTGGCCGTTGGAGGTGACCAACACCTTATTGATGGGTGAACGTCGCAAGCGCTGTACGCCGTCCGATTCGGCCCATTTCTTGGGTATTTTAAGTTCGCTCGCGATCGAGGTGGATCGTGAGACCGGTTCCCGGGCGTTTTCGGAAGCACTCGCGTTGTCTCGAACCCATGCTCTCACGCAGTACGACGGAGCCTATTTGGAGCTGGCGATGCGGAATAAGATCCCGCTGGCCACGCTGGATGCGGAGTTGCGCAAGGCCGCCAAGAAGGTGGGTGTTGAATGTTGGCCGCAGCGAATTTGAGATTTCTGGACCTGGTTTGGACGGAGTCCTCGAAAAATTTCCCCGAGGCGTGGGGCCAACCGCCCGGGCTTGGAGCTTGGAGCTTGATGCGAGAGGGTCGGCCCCGTTTGCTCTCGTCACGAATGACATCGCCCTGCGTTTCGGTGGCCATCCATGCGAGCTTGTTTCCAGATGCGGTTCACGCCCGGTTGCGTGCCTCGTTCCAGACCCGGCGCATTCATGGGGCATTTCATTACGACACGGCCCGTCGGGCTCGTCGTTGGATGGAGGTGCATGCGGCCCATTCCCCAGCCGTCACGGCTCAAGATTCCCGATCCATTTACGATCAGGCCGCCCGTGAGTCGGTGGTGGGTTTAGCGGCTGGCCCTTGGGGCTGCATCGGATTGGGTTGCGGAAGTGGTCACAAAGAGGCTCGCGTCGTTGCGGCCTTAGTGGTCCGGGCCTCTTCGGTGACCTACCTGCCGCTGGATGTGAGTGTGCCGTTGGTGTTGATTTCACGGGAGGAAGCGTTGGCCCAGAGCCCGGGCCTCACGGTTCATCCAATCGCCGCCGACCTCACCGACGTCGACGACCTCTCTGCTGCCATCGATCCGTTGTTACCCAGCGGAGCACGCCGTTTCTTGACGCTCTTTGGGATGCTCCCGAACTTTGAGCCGGAGTTCATTTTCGAGCGCATGGCCTCGTGGCTGCGTCCCGGCGATCGGATACTCTTCAGCGCCAATTTGGCCCCGGGTCCTGATTTGGAAATAGGTGTTCGCTCGGTTCTGCCTCAATACAACAATCCCGAGACCAAGGCCTGGCTACGGACGTTGCTCGAAGACCACGGGGTTCCTGCGGAGGCCGGTTCGGTGGAGTTTCACATCGAGCGGGATCTAGGATTGCCGGGTTGTGCGCGCATTGCGGCCGACTGGGTGGTGTCCCGGAGTTCGGAATGGGTTCTTGATAGCGAGACCTTCTGCTTGGAACCCGGTGAACGAGTCCGCCTGTTCTTTTCTATCCGTCACACCCCCAGCTCCATCGAGTTCGGATTGCGGAGCCAAGGGCTGCGTCTCGCGCAATCGTGGATCGCGGGATCGGGAGAAGAAGGCGTGTTTCTGGTCGAACGATCGAACAAAGCCTGAAGAGCTTTTCATAGGTGATCCATTTCGAACAAAGGATTGCCCCAGAGGCCTCTTCCCCCTGAAGGTGACAAAGAACTGAATGAGTGATGCCGCTTTTGACAGTGTGTCCGTAAATCCCTCAGCGACCGCGGTCGCCAACGGGTTGGGGGCCGAAGATGATTTTTCGGTACCGGTGCCGAGACCGAAGATCTCGGTTCTTAAACTGGTTGGCCAGGTGCTCGACCATGGCGGACCCGGCTACCTCCAGTTCGCGATCACCAATATTTGCAATGCCGACTGCGGTTTCTGCGGGTTCGCGCGCAGTCAGTTTGACCCCAAGAAGCGCCGGTCGGTGACCTTGAAAGAGGCCAAGGACGTCATCGACATCGCCGTTCGCAACCACATTGGCTACCTGCTGTTCGTGGGTGGGGAGCCGATGGTTCACCGTGATCTCCGTGCCATGGTCCGCTATGCGGCCCGCAAGGGGATTAAGCCCATGATCTGCACCAACGGCGGATTGTGGACCGAGGAGAATATGCGGGCCTTGGCCAGTGACGGCCTGAGCAGCGTCATCATGTCGATCGACGCCCACGACATCGTGGCCCACGAGAAGAACCGCGGGCTCAAAGACGTTTGCGCGAAGATCCGTCGTGCCAATGAGTTTTTCTTGGGTCTGGGAGTTCAGACCACCGCCAGCATCACGGCCAGCAAGCTCATCGAAGACTACGACAAGCTGCCCGAATTCTTAGAATCCCTGGGTTTTGAGAGCTGCACCTTCAGCTACCCGCTCACCGACCTGAAGAGCAGTTACTTGAGTTTCAGCGAAGGGGGCTTAGTGAGCTTCACCAAGGATGAACTCTACGAGGTCTTTGAGAAGATCAAGCGGATGAAGCACCGCAGCGGCTATCCGGTGGTTAATCCGACCGAGTCGCTGGATGAGATGCAGCGCCACTTGCGCGGTGAGACCGAACAGTTTGGGTGTCTGGGAGGCTTCAAGTACTTCTACCTCGACTGGCATCTCAACTTGTACCGCTGCCATTTCTGGGAAACCCCGATGTGCAACGTGTACGAGTGGGACGAGTCCAAGCTGGTGCGTGATGGTTGCACCCGTTGCATGATCGATTGTTACCGCGATCCCAGCGTGTTGCAGTTCGTGGCCGTCAGTGCGATGGACACCTGGAAGGCTCTCAAGAAGGGGAATTTCCTCCAGGCGGCTCGTCACGTATTCGACCGGCGCAACCTGACGTCGATCAAGGCGGTGGCTGAAGATTTCAAGTGGGTGACCAAGGTGTAGTCGGGCCGTGGTGATCTTGAGATCCCGAGATCGGTTCATTCTGAATCCCAGAATTGAACCTGATCTTGGGGGGAAGCCGATTGCAGTGAGGTTTCTCGCGATTTAATTGAAATCAGGCTTGTGCGGACTGGGGGCTATGGCCTATCCAATTTGCCCGCTCCGAACGGAGTCTGTGCCAGTGTAGCTCAGCGGTAGAGCAGGGGACTCATAAGCCCTTGGTCGGAAGTTCGATTCTTCCCACTGGCACCAATTCGTTTCCATTGGGATTCCTCAAAAACTCCTGGTTTAGTGCTAACATCGGTACTTACAACCAGTGCTAACAAATCCTCCGGAATCTACCCTCGTCCGCTGACTCTCCACAGATAGTTTCTGGCCTTGACCCATCGGCCCGGATACCAAGACGTTGACGGCTCGGGCGCATCTTCAATCCCATCGACTTTGTTAATGGTGGTCCTCGGGGTCGACCGTTTTCCGACCCAATTCGCGTCGCCGACGACTTCCCATTGCAGATTTTCTTCGATGGCAGTATCGAGTGGTATGCCTTCCCCTCTGGTCCAGACACGAGCCTCGGCTTGGATCGGCCCGGGCCTAGCGTTGACTCTGTGGGTCTACGGTGCGTTCGCACTGGCAGGGGCCGTAACCGGGCCAGCATCGCTGGAGGCCAAGATCCGCCCTTTGCTCGAAGGGAAGTGCTTCGAGTGCCACAGCCATGCCGCCGACCGCATCCGCGGGGGGCTCGTCTTGGATTCGCGTTCGGGCATGCTGCAGGGTGGAGAATCGGGGAAGCCGGCGGTCGTGTTGGGGCATCCCGAGGCCAGCCCGCTGATGGATCGGGTCCGCTCTGGGGAGCCGAAGCATCGGATGCCCCCGAAAGGGGAGGCGTTGAGCCGCGAGCAGGCGGCCTTGCTGGAGGACTGGATCCGGCAAGGGGCACCTTGGCCCGAGGCCAGCACCGGGCTTGCCAAGCGACCTCGCGGACCGATCACCGACAAGGACCGCTCCTGGTGGGCCTTCCAGCCGTTGTCCCTGGTCGCCGTTCCCGAGGTCCGGGACGGGGGATGGGCCCGCAACGAGGTGGACCGTTTCATCCTAGCGACGCTGGAGTCGCGCGGAATCAGCCCAACGCCGGAGGCCGATCGGGCCGTGCTCATCCGGCGGATGTTCTTCGACCTCTGGGGACTCGCGCCCGAGCCGGCCGACATCGATGCCTTCGTCCAGGATCCCCGGCCCGACGCCCATGAGCGACTGGTCGATCGTCTACTGGAGAGTCCGCGCTACGGCGAACGTTGGGCCCGACATTGGCTAGACCTGGTCCGCTACGCCGACTCCGACGGCTACAAGGCCGACGATTTCCGGCCCACCGCCTGGAGGTACCGCGATTACGTGATCGGTGCGCTGAATGCCGACAAGCCCTACGACCGGTTCGTGCAGGAGCAGTTGGCTGGCGACGAGTTGTTCCCCGACGATCCCGAGGCTCTCGCCGCCACCGGCTACCTGCGCTGTGGCATCTACGAATACAACAACCGCGACGCGGCCGGCCAATGGACCATGATTCTCAATGACATCACCGATACCACGGGTGATGTGTTCCTCGGTCTGGGCTTCCAGTGCGCCCGCTGCCACGACCACAAGTTCGACCCGCTCCTGCGCAAGGACTACTACCGTCTTCAGGCTTCGTTCGCCGGGATCCAATGGCACGACGATCTGCCCCTGGCCACCACGACGACCCGCTTGGACCGCGAGGCGCAGGGCAGGGCGTGGGCCGATCAGACCGCCGGTCTGCGGCAGGAGATCGAGTCGCTCCTCACACCGTACAAGACCCGTGCGGCCGATGGCGCGGTCTCCAAGTTTCCGCCAGCGATTCAGGCCATCCTGCGCAAGCCCGAGTCCGATCGGTCGCCTCTGGAACGGCAGATTGGGGCGCTGGCCCACCGGCAGATCACCCACGAGCACGACCGCCTAGTCCCGCAGCTCAAGCCCGCCGACAAGGAACGCCATGGTTCGCTGCAGCGGGCCTTGTCGGAATACGACAGCCTGAGGCCTCCGCCCCTGCCAGTTACCCTCACCGTGCGCGATGTCGGCTCGCGCGCTCCAGACGTGTTCATCCCGGGGCGGCCCGAAGAGCCCATCGCGCCCGGAATCCCTAGCGTGCTCGACCGCGGCCCGTCGGGTGCGATGCGTCCGGCCGGCGGGCCTGATTCTACCGGTCGTCGCGCCGCCCTAGCCGCCTGGCTGACGCAGCCGGACAACCCGCTTACGGCCCGGGTGCTGGTGAACCGCGTCTGGCAGCAGCATTTCGGACGCGGCCTGGTCGGCACCGGCAGCGACTTCGGACGTCTCGGCGAGCGACCCAGCCATCCCGAGCTGCTTGACTGGCTCGCCTCGCGCTTCCTGGCGGACGGGTGGAGCCTCAAGGCGTTGCACCGCCGGATGCTCAACAGTGCGACCTACCGTCAGGCGTCGAGCCCGGAGACCATCGCACGGCAGGCACGGAGTGGTCCGCCCGATGCCCACACCGTCGAAGCCGCATGGATGCGGGCCGCACAGATCGATCCCGCAAACCGGCTGCTGTGGCACGCACGGACCCGTCGACTCGACGCCGAGCAAATCCGCGACGCGCTGCTGCAGGCCACGGGCGAGCTGCGCACCGATCCCGTCCGTGGTTCGGCCGACGCGTCTCAGTTCCGTCGGTCGATTTACTCCAAGGTCCTGCGCAATACCCGCGATCCCCTGCTGGATGTCTTCGACGCCCCGCAGCAGTTCACGAGCACCTCCTCGCGCGATGCCACAACGACCCCGATCCAGTCGCTGCTGCTCATCAACAGCCCCTTTATGATCCAGCGCTCGAGGGCCATGGCCATCCGCCTGGAGGCCGCCGCGTCGGGCCGGATGGAGGATGCCATTGGGACGGCCTATCTGCTGACGCTGGGTCGTCGCCCCGCAGTCGAAGAGTTGGAAGAGTCCTTGGGCTTTCTGCGCGAGCAGGGGCATCGGGTGGATCCGGAGCTGGCGCTCTCGGCCGCGGCGGGGTTCCAGTCTGAGCGCATGCCCTTCCGCGACGGCCGGGCCGCTGTGTTCGCGCCCCGTTCCTTGCAGGAGACCCTTTCGGCCCCGTTGCGGCTGCCGTCGCCCGCCGGTCCTTTCACACTCGAGGCCTTCGTCTATCTCCGTTCGCTTTCCGAGGATGGATCGCCGCGCGTGATCGCCTCCGTGGGCGAGGCTTCGGGGTCCGGCTGGGCCGTGGGCGTCACCGGCCGGAAGTCAGCCCGGCGTCCGCAGTCGCTGATGTTCCAGGTCGCGCGGGTTACTCCAGGGGCGGCGGTGACAGAAGGTGCGGCAGGTGCGGCTGGGGCCCCGTCATCCACCGAGGAGGTCTGTTCCGATCTGGTCCTGCACATGGACAAACCGTATTACGTCGGGGTCTCGGTGGCTGGGGCCCCGGGGGAGCGTCCCACCGTGACCTTCCACCTCAAGGATCTCTCCAATGACGAGGAACCCCTGCAGACGGTGCAGGCCCGGGCCGATACCGGGGTCTCCTTCGGTGCGGCCTCTGGCTCCGGGACCGAGCTGACCCTCGGCGGACGTCGCGGAGGGCAGGCCCTGTGGGACGGCCTCATCGATGATGTCCGTCTCACTGGAGCCGTGGTGCCGGGCGACCGCCTTCAGTGGTTCCATGAGGGAATCTTGGCCGAAGGCATCGGGCAATGGAGCTTCGAGGCCAAGCCCAATCGGTTTCATGATGTTTCGGGTCGCGGCCAAGACCTGCGGCCCGGTCGCAAGCCTTCGGAGGCCGCCCTCAATGCACGGTCGCTGGCATTGGCCGATCTCTGCCATGCTCTGCTCAATTCCAACGGCTTCCTGTTCGTCGAGTGACCGGATCATGAAAACTTTCCCAGTCCAGTCCGCCGGTTCCCGGCGTGAATTCCTCGCCAAAGCCGGGTGCGGGTTCGGGGCGCTGGCCCTGGCAGATCTGCTGGCGGCAGATGCGGTTCCGGCGCGCACCCTCGCGGCGCCTGGGGCCGCTGGTCTCAATCGGCCCGTGGCTCCACGACGCCCGCACCTGCGTCCGCGGGCTCGCAGCGTGATCTTCCTCTTTATGGAAGGTGGTCCGAGCCACCTCGACACCTTCGACCCGAAGCCGGCGCTGGACCGTCTGGCTGGCCGCCCGATCCCCGAGGGCTTTGGCGAGGTGATTACGGCCATGGGGGAATTCCGCTCGCCCATCTTGCCGTCGCGGAGGACCTGGAAGCAGCACGGGCAGTCGGGCTTGTGGGTCTCCGACTGGCTCCCGCAGGTGGCGCAGTGCGCCGACGAGCTGGCGGTGATCCGCTCCTGCTGGGCCGACGGCATCAACCATTCGACCGGCGTCTGCCAGATGAACACCGGATCGATCCTCGCCGGTCGTCCGTCCCTTGGCAGCTGGGTGACCTACGGGCTCGGGACCGAGAACGCCAACCTGCCGGCCTTCGTCGTTCTGCAGGACACCCCGGCACAAGTGATTAACGGGCCGCGCAACTGGGGATCCGGATTCATGCCGGCGGTCCACCAGGGTGTGCGCATGCAGGGTGGCTCCGAGCCGATCCCGAACCTCAACACGCCGGAGGGTCTGACTGCGGCCCAGCAACGGGGCAAGCTCGGGTTTCTCGACCGGCTCAACCGCCGTTTCGCCGCCGGCCATCCGGAGCAGACCGAGCTGGAGGCGCGCATCGCCAGTTACGAGTTGGCTTTCCGTATGCAGGCTGAGGCACCCGAAGCTGTGGATCTCAGCCGCGAGACCGAGGCCACCCGGCGACTGTATGGGCTGGACGAGGCCGAGACGGCGACCTTCGGCCGGATGTGTCTGCAGGCCCGCCGCCTCGTCGAGCGGGGCGTGCGGTTTGTGCAGCTCTACAGCGGCGCCGGTAGCCGATGGGATGCCCACGAGAACCTCGAGAAGAACCACAGTGCGCTCTTCCGCCAGACCGACCAACCGATCGCCGGCCTGCTCCGCGACCTCCGTTCCCGGGGCCTGCTCGACGAGACACTGGTCGTCTGGGGCGGCGAGTTCGGGCGCACCCCCATGTCCGAGAAGGGAACCGGCCGGGACCACAACCCCACGGGGTTTACCATGTGGATGGCCGGCGGGGGGGTGCAGGGCGGTCAGGCCATCGGGTCCACTGACGAGGTCGGGCTCCGCGCGGTGGAGGACCGCCTGCATGTCCACGACCTTCACTCCACCATCCTCTGGCTGATGGGTCTCGATGCGATGGAACTGGTCTATACGCACCAGGGCCGTCCGGAGCGGCCGACGCTCAACGAGGGCGAGGCGTTCCGCCGGATCGTCGGGGTCACCTAAGGGGCCGCTACCGAGGCCTCTCACCCGCTCAGTTCGAACTCAAAAGCTACTGCTGCGCCGCCGCTTCGACAAAATGGCTGGCTTGTGCCTCGAGAAACTGTTAGCGAAATAAAATATGAGAAAACCGTCCAAGTTGACCCTGTCATCAACCGGTTGCTTTCGAGGTTTCACTCTCATCGAACTGCTGGTGGTCATTGCCATCATCGCGATTTTGGCCGGCATGCTTTTGCCGGCTCTTGCTCGGGCGAAATCCAAGGCGCTCACGACCAGTTGCATCAATAATCAACACCAAATCGGTGTGGCCTTCCAACTGTACACGGACGATAACCGCGACAGTTATCCGGTGTGCACCGGGTGGAATTCCTACGGTGGGGCCTTGGGCAAGGTCAACGATCATCACGGTGGAGCCACACCAGCCACCAACCGACCGTTGAACCTCTACGTTTCAGCGACCAATTCCTGGCGTTGCCCGGCCGATCGCGGTGATTTCTTTTATCCGAACAAGACGGCGTTCGAAGCGTTTGGCAACAGTTACCGAGCACAGTTCGGGATGAATTCTTTTCGGACCCGACATGTCACCGGTGACTCCCTCGCGCCGGCAGGTTCCCCTCAGGCCTTGGCCATCAAGAGCAGCTTGGTGGCCATGAGTCCGGTCAACAAAATCATACAAGGAGACGTCCCTTGGCATGGTAACCGGAAGCCGGAGGATACTCGCAGTGCCTGGCACAACTCCCGAGGCAAGCGCGGACACGTAATGCTCTGGGGTGACACGCATGCAGATTTCTACAGGTTTCCTTTGGAAATGGAGGACGTGCGGCTGCAGACCCTGTTCACCGCCGACGACGACACCACGAACCCGCTCCGGCCGCAGACGAATTTCCACTGGTGGTGATTCGGGGCCCGCAGAGGTTAGACGGATTGGCCGGTCTGGCCTGATATGGCGCCGTGCGCCAGAACTAACTGTTACCCGTTGCTGCCCGCGAATTGCGCCAAAATGTTTGTTACCGGCGAGGGGTTAGGACCGGCTAAACCGATGAGTCAACTTGCACCGGGAAAAAGTGTTTTTATGCTCACTGGCCCGTGGGCGCGGAAGCCTTGATCCACGCCACCTCCAGTTTGAAAGCCCCTTCCTGTTTGTCGGAAATCAGAAATCCAAGCGAGGTTACCTTTGCCAGATTCAGCGGCGGCACGTCGTTCAGTACGCGTCCGCGAAACATCGGGACAAAGTCCTTGAGCGCGAGGCGGAGTTCTTCCCACTCGCCGCGTTTCGTCATCAACTCGGCTTGATAATTTGGCGCGTTGAAACCGGACCCGGTGCGCACGGTGAACTTGTAACGCCGTCCATCACCTCGCACGCGGAACACGAAGGCATCGGTGCCGTTGAGATTTTCCCGCACGGGCGAAGACCGCACCGAGGCAAAGCCACCGTTGTTCTCCAGCGAGACCACTCCGCTGAAAACAGCACCGCCGTTCGTGAGGCGCTGGAACTGACTGGTGGACACGCCGCCCATCACGTCGTCGTTCACGACCTGCCACGTCGGGGAGTTAGCGGTGGCCTGGAAGTCGGACAGGAGTTTCTCGGAAGCGGCGTCAGCGTTCATGGTCAAGGCCAGGCACATCCATGAGAGCGCGGCGATGTGCCGGACAGAATTTGTAGGGGGAATGATCATTGGGATTGGAACAGTTCAGGAGTTCAGTCGCCACAAAGTGAAGTTCAGCACTGAGGCAAATCTCACCCACGCCAGAAAAGGCGCAAGCAGCCATGCGGCGGGAAGTCTTCCAAACGGCAACCCGCGTCACCACCAGAGGAACGTCGGATCGGGCGGCGGCGCGGCCAGCCAATTGGGGGTGTCCTTTGGGAACTGGAAGAACTCCACGTGGCCGTCTCCGAACAGCATGTTGTAGCGGGCCTGGCCCCGGTAATTATGCCAGGCACTGCTGGCCTTGTTGACGTCCCGGTTGGCGTGCCACGTCCAGTCTCCCTGGAAGATCTTGTTGGCGGGACTGAGGGCTACGCCGGATAGCTTCATGGGTGTCGCCTCGTACGTCCCCTTGGGCGCCTTGAGATCCCCGACGACATGCTTCACCCGGAAGGAGTCGTGCTGGAACTGGGGCAGGTAGCTGTTGCCGTACTCGTTGAAACACTGCTTGGCCTTGTACTCCTCGTCGCCCTTGTCGGCTGGACAGAAATAAAGCTCCGGCGGCGCGGCGTAGCGGTTGAGGGGGCGGTTGGTCGGGTCAATCGACACGCCGAACGACAGGGCCACACCGGCATCCAGCTTGTAGTTGCCCTTTTTGCCGCCGCCCGCACCCCACCCCCACTGGACAGGCAAGAGATCCCCGTTGTCGTCGGCGTACAGCATATAGGCGATGCCGATCTGCTTCTGGTTGCTCAGGCAACGGGTCTGTTGGGCCTTGGCCTTGGCTCGCCCCAAGGCCGGCAGGAGCATCCCGGCCAGAATGGCGATGATCGCGATCACCACGAGCAGTTCGATCAGGGTGAAGGCGGCAAGACTCGGCCACCGGATTCCGTTCGCCTTCCCGCCGGATTCCTGCGGTGGTTTGGACGCCCGGCGTGCGGCCCGAGACGTCAACGGAGATTTCATGATCCCAAGCTACTATCCTCAGTCTGCAGTCCGCAATTAGGATCGGAAACAGGGTCAAGGAACGGGGTCATGGAACGATTTCCGATTTAGGATGCATGGCCGGAAACAGGGTCAGTGAAGTATTGCGATTTAGGATGCATGGCCGGATTAAATGCAGACCGATGGGTAGCGGTTCACCGAAACGGCGCAGCTACTGGGGATAACGCGCCGGGTCGCATCGCCTTTGGGGGTTCTGGAGCCTAGCTATTCCCGCCACCGGGTTGGACGAGGGGGTCCCGACGAGGAGTTCAGACGAAGAGGTGACTAGGATTTCCCGTGCGCAACCATCGCCGGATTCGAAAACCGGAACGCCCGCAGCATTTATCCAGAATTTCCAAGGGCAGTGCCCGATCGCTTGCGACGGGCGAGGTGCCAATCCGGTTTCGCCGGTTTGCCCAACCCATGACAGCCAACCCATGACAGGATAGGGGAGCCCCTCAAACTCGATGTGGACCTGCCGAGGCATGTGTCAACGAGGGTTGAAGAACAGTTGGGTCAAATTCGGAAATCGTTCCATGACCCCGTTTCATCTCTTGTATCGCCGGAGGAAGCTGGGCAGGGAGTAACCAATATCAATAAAGGGGTCAGTTCTTAGTATTGATATAATAAAGTGGTAAAGGGGTCAGTTCTTAGTATTAATATGTAAATGGGTCAGTATGTAAAGCGGCCCAAGCGACTCTCCTAGGATGGGCCGCAAGTTGAGAGTCGAGTAGGCTGGCGCGCTTTATCACGTCATGAATCGCGGTAACCTGCGCGAACTGATCTTCATGTGGTTGCTGGGCACTTACACGAGTCGCTTCAACCGGCGTCACAAGCTCTTCGGCCACTTGTTCTCCGGGCGCTACAAGTCGCTAATCGTGGACGGATCGGGTAGCGGTTACCTCAAGAGCGTGGGCGATTACGTCCACTTGAATCCGGCGCGAGCGAAACTGGTGGCGGCGGATGCACCCTTGCAGAGTTTTGCCTGGAGCAGTTGGCCGGCGTACTTGCTCGCACCGTCGAAACGTCCGGCGTGGTTGCGGGTGGATCGGTTGCTGGGCGCGTGGGGCATCCCCGAGGACAGTCCGGCCGGGCGGCAACAGCTTGAACAGGCGTTGGAGGAACGGCGTGGGGCGGAGGAAGGCGAGGAGTTCAAGCCGATTCGGCGCGGCTGGTGTCTGGGCGAGGAGACGTTTCGGGAGGAGTTGCTGGCGAAGATGAGCGAGCGGATAGGGGCGGAGCATTACGGCGAGGAGCGCGCGGAGACGGCGGAGGCGCAGGC
>SXXZ01000142.1 GCA_005789375.1 Verrucomicrobiales bacterium
CGGGTGAAGGGAATCGAACCCTCGTTTTTGTAGGAACAGGCCAACTCATCGAAAACAGGCGCAAAAACGCGCGATTTTGTCGGCCACCGGGTGCAGGCGTATGGCACTGTATGACCATCGGCCGACGGATTTTTTTCAGCGCCACCCAGGAGTTCCACGGCCATCCCAGGGCTTTCTCAACTGCCACGCATCCCACTTCCATCGGCAGATCGGCCCGGCCCACCGCTCACGATCCATCAAGGGCATCGGCGCCGAGGCACGAAGCATGGAGTTCTTGGACTTCACCCCCTCATCCTGCCAAACCACTCCACCCTCACGCACGCCAGGTCGTGCCGGACGGTTACGATCTTTCGAATGAAGGGACTCCGTCCATTGGATGACGATCGGCGTGAGGTCAAAACTGCTGAACTGCCCCGGAGGGGCCCCAGCAGGGAACTCGATGGCTTGTTGGGTGCGGGATCGCATTTTTGCGTGATTCGCCGCGCCAAAACCCCTTTTCAGCGGGTGGCTCACGCGAGCCTGACGAATTGGGGCGATGTCCGGAGCAATGGGCGCGTGGAGTGGGACATCGATCATGGCGGTGTGCCGGGGAGATCCGCGCTGCGATTCCAAAGCACGCCCTCACCGTCGCCGTCCGGGAACTGCTCGAATCCGGTGACGACACCGGCCAGATTGCGTACGAGATTAATCTGCACCGACGTGTCATCGAAGAGAAAGCGCGACGCTCCGACCGGGGTCAGGACAACCGGGCTTTCAGCCGACCTCTGGCTGGTGAGCGCATTGTGGACGATGCGCAATGTGGTCAAGTCCTTGCCCCTAGAATATATGCCCTCGAAAGCCTTGAGCTGCGCGATCTCCCGACTCACCGGTGCCGGTCGTGGGAAGGGGTTTCCCGCGGCAAAAGCCCCGAGTTGGCGACCAATGCTTCCCAGATTCGGGCCGGAGTCGGCATTGCGCAGCAGAACCACCGTGATGCGCTTGGCGGGCAGGTACTGCAGCTCGGAATGAAAGCCGTGGATTCCCCCGCTGTGGGAGAAGATGCGTTCGCCGCGCAGGGTGTGGATGAACAGGCCGAAGCCATATTTTGACGCCACCGCCGGGCCCTCGGGAGTGGTCATCCGCCGGTAGGTTTCAGGCTTGAGAAAGGCCTGCTCATGCAGCGACTGGTTCCAGCGCCACAAGGACAGCAAATCACCGACGAGAGCGCCTGCGGCCTGGGGCTGGGTCATGCTGATCAGTCCGGAAGGTGCCCACGGGTTCTGGGCTTCCCGCGTGTAACCGCAGACATGGCCGGGCACCAGATGCTTGGGATCGGGGTAGAAGAGAGGTGTCGGGAATGTCACGGGTGTCTGCCACCAGGGTTTTCCGGTGATCTTCTCGATGACGGCACCCACCAGCACGTAGGCCGAATTGTTGTAGGCCCACGCGCTTCCGGGAGGGAAGTCGACCTTGAGGTCCTTGAACACCCGGATCAGTTCAGGCGTGTCCAAGTCGCGTCGTACGGGGTTGCCCATGTACCCCTCGATGTCGGTGTAGCTTTTCACCCCGCTGGTGTGGTTGAGCAACATGGCGAGGGTGATGGCCCGGCCATTGGGGAAGTCGGGCACGTATTGCGCAAGGGGGTCTTCGAGCCGGGCGCGGCCTTCGTCCACGAGGCGCAGCAGCGTGGCGGCGGCGATCTGCTTGGTCACCGAGCCGATGCGGAAACGGTGCTCGGTCGACAGCGGCACGCCAAGCTCCAGGCTGGCGAGCCCACGTGCGGTCTTCACCAGGATCTCATCACCTCGCGCCACCAAAACGGCGATGCCCGGGCCGTGGGTATCGAGGTGCTGTCGGTCGAGCAACTCGCCGGCGAAGAGGCCCATGGCATCGGCATCGGGCAGGGGTTGGGCTCGCAGTGCAAACGCGGTCAACAAGGCCAAGCTCGTTGTCAGCACTCGCGGGCGCGGGAGGGTCCAATTCATGGGGGGAACGAGATTCGGGCAATCCTCTGACACCTCCATCAAAAGCGCTACGATTTTGGATCCGATGGACAGGTTGGATGGCCGGACGGGTCCGGGACAGATTCGCCACCCAACGGTGAGAAAGTGCATCAAATGGCCATGCGTCCGTTCACCGGTGAGAGAATCCGGCAGGAAGACGGCGTCGCCATCGTAGGTTCGCAACGCCCCCCCCAGCCCAGGGCCAGCCCATTCGGCTGCCGGGCGCAAAGCCCGGGCTAACGTCCATTCGTCCACCGGAATTTTTGGATGCGTCGGCCACCAATGTCGCCGACGTAAATGTCGCCACCGGGCGAAAGTGCGACGTCATGCGCCATCATGAACTGGCCGTCGTAGTTTCCCCATCGGCCAAACTTCGCCAGAACCTTGCCCTCGAGGGTCAGCACGGCCAGGCCTGAACGGTTGGGAGGGGCCGACGGCTGTTCACCGCCGTCCGCGACATACAGTCGTTGATCCTTTCCGATGCGCACGCCATACGGACGCCCCATCGCGGGGTCCTTCCATTGCGCCAGGAATCGTCCCTCGGCGGTGAAAACCTGGATCCGGTCGTTCTCGCGGTCCGCGACATAGACCCTTCCGGATCGGTCGAGGGTGATGCCGTGCGGCACGTCAAACTGTCCGGGCCCCTTCCCCTGGGTGCCCCATTGGAGCTGGAATTTCCCCTCGGCGGAGAACCTGACCACACGACTGTTCACATATCCGTCGCTGACATAGAACGAGCCATTCGGCGACACCGCGACATCCGTCGGCTTGTTGAAGTGCGTCTCGTCGTTGCCCCCGGTGCCGCGGACACCCCAAGCGCGGAGGAGGGTGCCGTCGCGGCCGTATTCAAAGACCTGATGAAGTCCCACGTCGGTGAGCCAGACATGGTCCCGATGGTCCACGAAGAGACCGTGGGGGAGCAGGAAGGTCCCCGCCCCCCATCGATCCACCAACCGGCCCGTCCGGGCGTCGAACACCCACACGGCCGCCTCCGCGATGGGTCCGGCCTTGGCCGGATCCTCCAGCCAAGGTCGATTGCCGCGATGGAACACAAATACGGCGCCGCGCGAATCACAGCCGATTCCAGCAACCTGGCCCAGGACTTCCCCCTCCGGCAATTTGGGCCAGCCATGCACCACCCGGAGGTCCGCTCCGTTGGCGCAGGCCGCAACGGCAAACGCGAAAATGAGGCCGCGGAGAAATGTCATCGTGCCACGGATCACGAACGGGTTTGTGAACACGGCACAGTTCGGCGCGCGGTGCTGTTGCATCGGGATCATGGGCATGATGTCTGCCTGATCATCTGGCGGCTGACCATCCGAATCAGGATCGGCTGCCGCCCCCTGTCTCTCCGCAGGGGCAGGCGATGAGGTCGCCCCTCAGTCCAATCCTGCAGGAACCCGGATGCAGGAGACGAGACGGTGCATCGGCGGGCGGGAGTATTCAGGTCGAGGTCGACAAGGTGATACGCATCGCGTGTCAGCGGTGGGAACGAAGGCCGCCTCCGTTTCCAACAGCAGGCCACCGGGACCGACTGCGATGGCAATCCGGCGTGAACACCGGATCGTTCAGGTTCTTGTGAAACCAGATCCTCGTCATGATTCCCAGGGGTTTTTCAGGCTAGATTCCCGGCGATCACCCTTAAAGCATTCACAAAAACGTTTTTACCCCTGGTCTCGATCACACAGAACGGCACCTCTCCGTCACCTTTTGTAAACCTCCTTGAACCGTCGGCCGCAGAAGCGTCGGTGGGGGATGGAAGTTGGCGACGCAACTCATGTTTCTCAACCTGACCGGAAATTGGCTATCGCCCTTGCCCTGTCCTCGTCAGAGGAATTCGGCGCACTCGGCCGGTGCTGATTGTCAACCCGGTCACTGTTCCGCCATT
The DNA here is from genome assembly GCA_005789375.1 of Verrucomicrobiales bacterium. The sequence continues at coordinate 3,871 of SXXZ01000142.1, forward strand.
TCCGCGGATGAAAGTGATCGTACCGAGGTCGCTGGTGTAAAATGCATCGCGCGCGAACGGTAGAAGGGTCACCGGTTTACCCCGGGCCAGGCTCATCCGGAGTTCGCCATCATCCGTGGCCACCACCTGCACCTTCGCGTCAAGTTCACCGCTGAAATAAGCTCCGGAAAACACCGCCAGTTCCTCCCGGGTTTGGGGTGACGCCACAACGCGCTTGAACTTCGCCGGCGGGAGCGGGGGAGAAAGCACATGCAATTCCTGCGGACCATGGGAAGTCGCGGTGGGGAACACGATTTTATCGCTGGTTTCGCCCTTGCGGAAACCTCCGCCTCCGATCGGCACCAATACCTCGGAGCCGTTCTCCGCCACCAACTTGCTGTCTTTGATCGAGAACCGGCGCACGTCGTCGGTCAGCTCATTCCAGTAGGTGCCTTCCAGGGTTTTCAACTCCTCCTCTCGCATCGTCACTGCGGGTGGCAGCCGCTCAAAAACCCCAGGCCCCAAAACAATCTCCGCCACTCTGCGCGTGAGCAACCAAGGCTGCATGGTGCTGAGGTTGCAGAACACCGCGATCGCCAGATCGTGTTCCGGGAAACGCACGACATTGGCCCGATAGCCGGCATCGATTCCGCCGTGCCCGACTTCCAATGGCCCGCGGGGTTTCGCCATGCGCAGACCAAGGCCGTAGCCGGTCGCCGTGCCGTCTTTCAATTGTCCCGATACCGTCATCGCCTCGACGAAGGCACGCCCGCCAATGCGTGGTTCGACGAAGTTTTGCTCCCATCTCAGGAGGTTGCCCACCGTCGTAAACAGGCTTGTGGCACCATCGGTGTCAAAGACAGGAATGCTGATCGCCCATCCTCCGTTGGTTCGAGGCTGGTAGGCGGAGGTGCGTCCGCGCACGACCTCGGTGTGGTCGTTGTGGAAATGCGTGGCGTTCATCCCGAGTGGCTTGAAAATCCGCGCGGCGGCGAAGTCGCGCAACGACTGCCCCGAAACCTTTTTCACCACGACGGCCAGTAGGGTGAACCCCGTGTTGGAGTAGAGGTATTCCTCTCCTGGCACGAAGTTCAACCCCCGCTGGCGCGCGGCGATAGCCAGCACATCGGCCTCGGTGATGACGTCATCTTGGCGCCAGCCTGCCAGGCGGAGCAGTTCCCATTGATCACGCAGGCCACTCGTGTGGTGGGCGAGGTGGGCCAGCGTGATGGTGTGTCCGTAGTCCGGCAGTTCCGGCACATATCGCCGGATGTCATCCGACCACGACAATTTGCCGTCCGCGACCAGCAATGCGACGGCTGCCGCCGTGAACTGCTTGGAAATCGAGGCGATATGAAAGATGGATTCCGGTGTGTTCGGCACGTCGTATTCAAGATTGGACATGCCATAGCCCCGCTCGAAGACCACCTGCCCGCCCCGGCTCACCCCGACGACACAACCGGGCGAGCGTGTGTTGTCCCAACCCGCAAAAACCTCGTCGATTTGCCTGACCACCGCGGCATCGAGTCGCGCGGCGGATTCAGTCGCCTCCACCCCGAGCAGCGGACGAGAGAGCAACGACAGGAACGCCCCGATCCACGGCAGCCAAGTAGCACTTGGGACCGCCCGGCGGAGTAGCCGACGCCGAGAAAGAAGTTCGACTGGTTGTGACGCCAAAGGCTGGGGTGGTCTCGCATTCATTCCGTTGGTTTGGGTTGGGGAGTGGCCAGACTGCTGGGTCGATGTAAAGTTTTCCCCAGGAGGCCGATGTGTGCGGCGGAGCGCATGAGCCTTGGCGTCCCGCCGCGCCTCGGCGCGTTCGAGACAAAGCAGGTGTTCATTTCCAATGGTGACTTCCCTGAAGCATGGCTCCGTGATCGGACCTTTCAAACTGCTCCATGTGGCATGACACTTTAGAGGTCACATCAAAAGTCGCTGGTTCACTACAAATTGTCCACACACGATTGCGGGGGGGGGACGGAGCCCGGTCGGAACTGGGCATGGAACGATCCAATGGGCATAGGCTGCCGGTCTAAGCCGGATCGTTTCAGTTGAGGGTCAGTCTCTGATGTCCTCTGAAGCTTTTTCCCCTTGGTTTCATCGGGTCAGGCCGACAGCGATCCAACTGCATTGCAGTTGGGGTGGGCCCTCAGTTTCTCCAGTATTTGCAGCCACCAGGCTCGCTGCTCCTTGCCTCTCACCGCCATTTTGAGCGTGGGCTTGCCCTGTGCTCGACTCCACACCGCCGCCCTCGTGAACAGCCGCCATCTGAGCGTCTGCAACTGCACATGGCCCTCTTGTCCCAGTCGTCGTTGCAGCAGGACGCACAGGTTGTAGGCCGTGATCGCCATCTGGTGCAGCGCCTCCGTCGCCCAAAAGCCCTTGCAGGCCAGCCGCTTCACTCCGAACTGGTCACCAAGCTCCTTGATTCGGTTCTCGATGTCCGCACGCCCGTTGTAGCGGCGCCACACGGCCAGCGGCTTTATGCTCCGCGGCAGATTCGTCACCAGCGCCTGAAAACGGTAGCCGGGCACATCCAGCAGCATCTTTCCGCCGGCCTCCGGGCGTCGTGCGATCCGCTGTCGCAGCACAACAATCCGCCGCCCAACCTGATCGGCATCCAACTCCTGCACGTCCATCCCCTCCATCTCCGTCTTCTCCCACGCCGCGTCGTCATGGCGACAGACCCACTGGATGGGCTTCGTCAGCCGTGTCGCCATCACATAGGGCATGCGCCGCAACTCCAACTCTTCCAGCACCGAAGCGTGCGAAAAGCCCGAGTCGGCGCGCACCAAGCCCACGGCCACATGCCGTGGCAATGAGCTCAGGGTGTGGCGCAGGAACTCGGCCGCCCCATTGACGCAGTTGGTGTTGCCCGAGCGAAGCCAGTACCCCACGACCACCTGAGCCTCGGCCAGGGCCGCCACCAGGGGCCGATGGCAGGGCTTGGGGCCATTTCGGGTGTAGCCCACCGCGACGCCCTCCTGCTGGCCGTCCTCGTGGAGCAAAGACCACGAGTCCATGTCGAGGGTATAGCCACCCTTGTGGGAGGGGAGCTTGCCGGCAGCCCATGCATGAAGCTTGCCCAGTTCGGTCGAAGTGCGTTGGGAGAAGACGCCGAGGAATCGGGTCAGGGTGGACTGGCTTGGAATGGCCTCGATGCCGAGCACCTCCGCCACGGCGGGGTCGGAGGCGAGCCACGCCACCCGGGAGAGCTTGTCGGCACCGCTGATGATGCCGCCGAGGAGTCCGAGGGCGGTATCGGAGGGGGTGAAGGCGTTTGGGCTGGAGGGGCTGTGGGGCAGGAGGTTGGAGAGGACCTCACGAAAGCCATGGCGCTGGAGGAAGTGAGACCAGACGACCATGCCGCCGTGGGCCGTGAGGCGTTGGTCGGTGAAGCCGATCCGGATGGACGAGGGGCC
>SXXZ01000143.1 GCA_005789375.1 Verrucomicrobiales bacterium
CATGCCCGACGATCGCAAGGAAAAGACCTCGGAGGCCGATGCGCGAGCGGTCGCTGAATTTATCCACGGAGCCTTCTATTCGCCCCAGGCCCGGGCCCGAAATACCCCCGCTCGAATCGAGTTCAGTCGCCTCACCCAGCGGCGCTACCGCGAATCGGTCGCCGACCTGCTGAGTGGTTTCGCCGAGACCCGTCAGACCGAACGATCCGGAGGGCTTCAGGCCGAATATTTTCAGTCGAAGGGAATGAACAAGAAGGACAAGTCGGCCCTCCAACGGATCGATCCCATCGTCCGCTTCGACTTCGGGACCAACTCTCCGACCCCGAATATTACGGCCGACCAATTCTCCATCGCCTGGAGCGGATCGGTGCTGGCGCCAGAGTCGGGCGAATACCAGTTCCGGGTGACGACCCCCAATGGCGCACGGCTTTACGTCAACACCGACCTGGCGGCGGGCGACAGCAATCGACGGGATGATTCAGACGCCAAGCGCGAAGAGGCTCTGGTGGATTTGTGGGTTAGTTCGGGCGGCGTGGAACGTCAGGGGTCGGGGGCGTTGTACTTGCTGGGCGGACGCAGCTACCCCCTGCGCTTGGATTACTTCAAGTTCAAGGAGAAGACGGCCGCTGTGAGGCTCGAGTGGAAGCCACCGCATGGGCCGTGGACGGGGATTCCCTCGTCGGTCCTGTCGCCGGACGCATCCTCCGCAACCCCGATCATCGGCACTGCGTTTCCAGCCGAGGACTCCAGTCTGGGCTACGAGCGCGGGCATTCGATTTCCAAGGAATGGTGGCGGACGATCACCCGAGCCGGAACCGAAACCTCAGAACTGGTGGCTGAGCGGCTCCCTCGCCTGGCCGGCCTCCCCGCCGACCTGACCAACCGCACCGAACTCAGCCGACGGATGCAGGACTTCTGCGCCCAGTTGGCTGAGCGCGCGTTTCGGCGGCCTCTAGATACAGAGCTGCGTCACCGCACGGTGGATCTCTGGTTCCAACCCGGCGTCGCTTTGGAAGACTCGGTGAAGCGGTCGGTGCTGGCGGTGATGACCTCTCCACGATTCCTCTACCCGGAGTCGGAGGGACGTCAAGACAGCCATGCGACCGCGGCACGTCTGGCTCTGGTGCTGTGGGATTCGCTCCCAGATGAAACACTCCGGAAGGCTGCCAACCGCGGCGAAGTCAGCACTCCGGAACAAATCCGCGCCCAGGCCCGACGCATGATCCAAAACCCTCGGGCCAAGGCCAAGCTGCGCGGGTTCTTTGACCATTGGCTCGATGCGGAGGCGGCCGATGACATCGCCAAGGATCCTAAGTCTTACCCGGGCTTCGATGCCGAGATGGTGCAAGACTTGCGAACCTCCCTGAACCACTTCGTAGATTCGGTGGTGTGGAGCGACGCTTCGGATTACCGACAATTGTTGTTGTCCGACGAGATCTACCTCAATGCCTCACTCCGCCGGTATTATGGGGTCGAAAGTTTGGGGAGCACTCAGCGTGGGGCGGGCGGAGGTGCCACCAACGCCGTCGAGGACGCCTTTGTCCCCGTGCGTTTCAATCCAGAGCAACGGGCTGGGGTGCTCACGCATCCGTTTCTGCTTTCGGCCCATTCCTACTACCGGTCTTCCTCACCAATCCATCGGGGCGTCTTCCTGACTCGCAAGGTGCTGGGCCGTTTTCTTAAACCACCGCCGATGGCCATCGAGTTCATGGACGACCGATTCGATCCGTCGCTGACCATGCGCGAGAAGGTGACTCAACTGACCGAAAAACCGCAATGCATGGCCTGCCACGCGACCATCAACCCGCTGGGCTTCAGTCTGGAACAATTCGACGCGGCCGGGCGGTTCCGCTTGGAGGACACTCGGAAACCCGTCAACGCCACCTCCGAGTACCAGACGGCCGACGGCAAGACGCTGACCCTGCGGGGCCCTCGAGACCTTGCTCGCCATGCCGCCGAAAGCCCGGATGCCCGCCGCGGGTTCGTCCGACAACTTTTCCAGCACACGGTCCAACAGGCGCCGGACGCCTATGGGGTGGGGTCACTTCAGAAACTCGATTTGGCCTTCGAGCACTCCGGCTGCAATGTTCGCCAACTTCTAGTAGAGATCGCTGTCCACACCGCCACCTTGGATCCGAAGAACCCGTCACGGAAATGAAGCCCACCCTCACCCCCTCACCGCGTCGCCGCTTCCTCCGAGACCTAGGCCTCTCCGCCGCGGTCTTGCCGTTCCTGGGCGGATTGCCCTCGCTTCAGGCCGCCCCGCGCAAACGGTCTGCGCCGCGCATCGTCTTCGTCTTCACCCCCAACGGCACCGTGCCCAATGAGTTCTGGCCGGAAACCGCGGGCACCGAGTTCCAGCTCAAACCCATCTTGGAGCCGCTGGCTGCCTACCGGAACCAAATGCTCATTCTCAAAGGATTGTGCAACCGGGTCCGTGGCGATGGCGACGGGCACATGCGCGGCATGAGCTGCCTGCTCACGGGCATTGAACTGCTCCCCGGCAATATTCAGGGAGGCTCCGACACGCCGGCGGGCTGGGCCAGCGGGCCGTCCATCGACCAAGAATTAAAAACTTTCTTGCAGGGGCGACCGGAGACGCGGACCCGCTTTGGATCCTTGGAGTTGGGAGTGGGAGTGCCTCATCGGGCCGACCCTTGGACACGCTGGACTTACGCCGGATCCAATCAGCCGGTCGCTCCGCTGTCCGATCCCTACGAGGTGTTTGAAAAGATTTTCGGCCAGGTCAAAGACCGCGAGAACCTCGGCAGTGTCCTTGATCAGGTGCGTTCGGATCTCCAGCGGGTTTCGCAAAAACTGGGCCGAGAAGAACGAGCGATCTTGGAACGGAATGCGACACTCGTCCGCGAGATGGAACGAGAGATTTCTGAAGCCGCTCGCCAGAAACTGCGCGTGGCCGCACCGGTCCTAGAACCAGGCATCGGCAATGAGAACGACACCATTCCACAGGTTTCTCGCATGCAGGCAGACCTGCTGGTCAATGCCTTCGCCAATGACATGACCCGAGTGGCCTCCCTGCAATACACCAACTCGGTCGGGCAGTCCCGCATGCGCTGGCTGGGTATCGATGACGGCCATCACTCGCTCTCGCACGATCCCGATCTCAACACCGGTTCGCAGGAAAAACTGGTGAAGATCAACCGCTGGTTCGCCGGCGAAATCGCCGCGCTGGCTCAGAAACTCGCGACAACGCCCGATCCGGATGGCAACGGATCTCTCCTCGACCACACCACGATTCTTTGGACCAACGAGCTGGGCAAGGGCAACAGCCACTCCCATGACAACATTCCCTTTGTGCTGGTGGGCGGCGGACTGGGGTTTGGCACCGGCCTTTGCCTGCACCTCGATAAGACACCACACAACCGCCTGTGGTTGTCGATTGCCCAGGGCTTTGGACATGATCTGAAAACTTTCGGTAATCCGACGCTCTGCAGCGCTGGGCCACTGCCCCTCGGCTGACCCCGAAAACAGCCCTCTTGGGGGCTCGGATACCTCCCGTACGCCGGAAAAAGAGTGCTTACAGGCGCACTTGACCCAGTCCCAGTCCAATCTAGGATGCAATCCGAACCGCAACGTCTGCCGTTGGAGTCTTGCCCTTCTGCTCCGCCCTCAGATTTTCGCGGAAGAGTCACATCCATTTGAATCAATGAGCACTGCTGCTTCTCCGCAATCTTCGCCCAAGATTTCAAAAATCTCCGAGGCGGTCATCCGTATCGCCGGCAATTCACAGGACGGTATTCAGGCCATCGGCGGCTTCCTCGCCCGCCTCGCAGGCCGTTCCGAGCAAGAGGTCATGACCTTCATGACCATCCCGTCCACGATCTCCGGCGGACCCTCCATTTTCCAGGTACGCATTGGCTCCGGCGAAGTGCTTTCGGCCGGTGACGAGGCCGACATGCTGCTGGCCTTCTACGATCACAGCTACAAGGCCCACCTCAGTTCTCTCAAGCCGGGCGGCATCGTGATCTACGACTCCGATCACATGAAGGCCGAGGACATCTCGGAAGAAAACCTCACCAAGTACCGCCATGTTGGCGTCCCCATTTCCTCCCTGACCGTCGAGGCCATCGGTGGCACCGGCCGTGACAAGGGTAAGAATGTTTTCTCCCTCGGTCTGCTCGCCAAGATGTTCGACCTGAATGTCACCAAGCTCACCCGCTTGCTGACGGAGCGTTTCACTGGCAAAGACCCCAAGGTCGCCGAGACGGCCCTGAATGCATTCAATGCGGGTTACAATTACCAACTGGCCACCGCGCCCGAACTTTTCCAGTTCAACCCCGGTGAGAATGTCGGTCTGAGCCAGGTGGTCATGAGCGGCAACGAAGCCCTTGCCTACGGCCTCATCGCCGCGGGCGTCCGCTTCGGTGCCGGTTATCCAATCACGCCCTGGACCGACATCATGGAGCTGCTGCGCCGCGAACTGCCCAAGTACGGCGGCAGTTTCCAGCAATGCGAAGACGAAATCGCCTCCATCTCCATGGCCATTGGTGCCAGCTGGGGCGGACGCGTGGCGGTGACCGGTTCGTCCGGCCCGGGCATTTCGCTCAAGACCGAAGCTCTGGG
>SXXZ01000144.1 GCA_005789375.1 Verrucomicrobiales bacterium
CCCCACTGGGCCGGACCAGCCGAGCAGGTTCGCCGTGGATACGAGGCGCGCGCGATGCCTCATAGGATGCAGCGCATTCTGGCCGCCACCTGGCGCAAGGGTTTCTGGCTGGCCGATCCCATGGCGCACAACGACAAGTTGAACCGCATCCTGGCCCTCAATCCGGATCCGGATCTGGTCGTCGCCAATGGAGACTATTCGGTAGATTCAGCCTTCGTAGGAATCTCCGACGAGGCCGCCTGCGACAGTGCCCACCATTGCCTGAGCGCCTTACGGGCTGCGTATGGAGACCGTCTGCTGCCCGTGATCGGCGACCACGAACTCGGCAAGCACAGCCTTTTTGGCGGTGTGGGGGGCCCTCGTTGGGAGAGTTGGTTGCGGCTCGAATCCCGGTTGTCGATTCCCGCCTGGTGGCAACGGGACATCGGCCGATATCGCCTCCTCGCCGTCCCATCAACCCTGGTGGCGCTGCCCGCCTTCGAGTCGGAGCTGTTACCGGAAGAAGCGCCCGTCTGGAGGGCAGAGCGACAACGAGTTCTCTCCGAAATCCGGACTGCACTGACGTCGCTAGAAGCCGACCGCCGCATCCTTCTCTTTTGCCACGATCCTTCCGCCCTGCCTTTTCTGGCGGAGCTGCCGGAGGTCCGGGACCGCTTCCCACAGTGGGAATCCACCATCATCGGACACCTGCATTCGCCGGCCATCGCCCGCATGGCCACGTTGCTGGCCGGCATGCCCATCCTCCGGGGGCTGGGATCGTCGGTGAAACGCTACTCGACGGCACTCCATCAGGCCCAGGCCTGGAAAGAATTCAGGGTGCGCCTTTGTCCATCGCCCACCGGGGCTCAAGCACTCAAAGATGGTGGCTGGCTCACGGCCGAATGGGATCCGGAGAGCCCGGCTCCGATCTCGTGGCAACACCACCGGTTGCCCTGGTAAATCTGGGAGGCCCACCCCGGAGGGATGATTTTTATCGTTGGCGCACCAGAGCCCCTTCCCATCGGCACTCGACCCCGCTGACCGATTGCAACTAGGTTCGCTGCAGACCCCCGATGCGCCGATCTGCCCCCATTCTCATTGCGTGCCTACTGGCACTGACCGGCAGTTTCCTCAATGACGGGCTCCGAGGGGCCGAGGGCGGACCCTCTCTGCGATCCCGCCCTTTCGCCATCACCGACGCCGACCGCGCGCACTGGGCTTTCCAACCCATCCAAAGCGCGGTGGTGCCGAAAGGGACACATGCCATCGACCGCCTGCTGCAAGTCCGCCTGCGGTCGTCAGGCCTCCAACCCAATCCGCCGGCCACACCGCGCGAGCAAGTGCGCCGGGCCTATCTAGACCTTTGGGGGCTGCCACCGTCTCCCGAAGTGGTGACTGAGTTTGAGCGTCACCCCACGGACGCCGCCTGGGTCGCACTTATCGATCGCCTGCTCGAGTCCCCGCATTATGGCGAGCGTTGGGGGCGACATTGGCTGGATCTGGTCCGCTATGCCGAGAGCAACGGGTACGAGCGCGACGGACCCAAGCCGCACGCCTGGCGTTACCGCGACTACGTCATCGACAGCTTCAACAGCGACAAGCCCTACGATCAATTCGTGCGAGAACAACTCGCGGGTGACGAACTGGCCGAGGCGGCCCTCCAGTCCGAATTGACCCTCACACCGAAATGGCGAGCCAGCCTCATCGCCACCGGCTTCTACCGACTGCACATCTGGGACGATGAGCCGGATGACACCGCCGCGGCCGAATTCGACGACCTCGACGACATGCTGAGCACGACGAGCACCGCCTTCCTCGGGCTGAGCGTTGGATGCGCCCGTTGCCACGACCACAAGTTCGACCCCATTTCTCAGGCCGATTACTACTCGCTGCTCGGCTTCCTGAGAAACATCGACGGCTACGGCCAACAACACACGGGCGGTGGCGGCCGAGGCACCGGAAAAATCACCCGACCGCTGGCCACGGTCTCCGAATCCTCCCGTTGGTATTCCCAACGCGAAGCGCGCCTCAACGAGTTGCGACAGCGGGCCAGTCAGGCCAGTGGAACCGAGGCGAAACAATCCGCCGAAGCGAGGCTGAAGCAGGCTGAGGCAGAAACACCTCCCTTCGACTTCGCACTCGCCGTTGCCGAGAACGGACCCAAGCCCCGACCCACCCGCATCCTCCTGCGCGGTGATGTGCAAACACCCGGAGCCGAGGTCCCTCCGGCCTTTCCTGGAATTTTCGCTCAACCGACGCCCACTCCTCCAGACCGATCCAACGAGGCCACCTCCACCGGACGTCGACGCCAACTGGCCGAATGGATGAGCGACCCCCGAAACCCCCTCACGGCACGGGTCATCGCCAATCGGGTGTGGCAGCACCATTTCGGCGCTGGTTTGGTTCCGACGCCCGACGATTTCGGAGTCACCGGTCTACCACCCAGCCACCCAGAATTGCTCGACCATCTGGCTTCCGAACTCGTCCGTCAGGGGTGGCATCTTAAGGCGCTGCACCGCCAAATCATGACCAGCCGAGCCTATCGAATGTCTTCGCAAGCCCGGTTCGCCAGAGCCCGGCACAGGGATGACGCAAACCACCTGGTATGGCGGCAGAACTTGCGACGACTGGATGCCGAGGCCATCCGCGATTCCGTCCTCACCATCAGCGGCCGCCTGAACCCAACCCGCGGGGGGCCCAGCGTGTTTCCCACCCTGCCAGCGGAGGTACACACCACGCAGGACTCGGCCGGCAAGGGTTGGCAAGACAGCCCACTGCCGGAGCAAGACCGCCGAAGCATTTACTTGGTGGTGAAACGCGCACTCAAGGTGCCCCTACTGGAATGCTTCGACGCGGCCAACGGCACTAGTTCCATAGGACAACGTACCCGCACCACGGTGGCACCGCAGGCACTAACACTCCTCAACGATCCGTGGATCCAAATTCAGGCCAAAGCCTTTGCTAATCGGGTCACTCGCGAGGCCGGCACCGACCGCGACCGACAAATCGAAAGAGCCTTCGCGCTGGCCTTGCAACGACTACCCACCCGAGCCGAGGCAAAGGCCGCACGGAATCTCCTGCAAGACCAGGCCGCTCTTGTAAAAACAGATCCCAAAATTAATCAGCAAGGAGAGCCACCAACGGCCGCTCACCGCGACGCGCAACAGTCGGCACTGGTGAGCCTTTGCCGCGGCCTGCTCAATGTGAACGAGGTTCTAGGCACCGAATGAATCCAACAAACCCTTTCCAACCCCGACGCCAGTTCCTCTGGGAAATGGGTGCAGGCTTCGCCGGTCTAGCACTCACCTCGATGCTGGAAGCCGATGGGTTTTTCGGCCGCCGCACACGTACCGAATCGACCAGCCTCCCCCAGCACCCACTGGAACCCAAACCACCCCACCGGACCACTCGGGCCAAGTCGGTGATCTTCCTCTTCATGTTCGGCGGCCCGTCGCAGGTGGATCTCTTTGACTACAAGCCCGAGCTGCAACGCCGGGATGGGCAAACCATCGACAACGAGTTCCGCCGCAACAGCAAGACCCGCGCGGTCCTTCAGGCCAGCCGTCGCACCTTCCGCCAGCACGGCCAGTCCGGGCTGTGGTGCTCCGACGCCTTCCCGCATCTCTCGAAGCACATGGACAAGCTGGCTGTGGTGAAGTCGCTCTACAGCGATTCCTTCGCCCACGGCAGCGCGGTCCTCCAGATGAATACCGGCCGAATCTTGCAAGGACACCCCTCGCTGGGTGCGTGGCTGAGCTATGGACTGGGGACGGTAAACCAAAACCTCCCCGGCTATGTGGTCATGCTCGACCCGCGCGGCGGACCGACAACTGGTGCCCCCAACTGGTCCAGCGGATACATGCCCGGAGTGCATCAGGGCACCGTGCTACGAACCTCAGGTGAACCCATTCTCAACCTGAAAGCGCCCGCGGATCTCGGGCGAGAACACCAGCGCCGAGAGATCGAATTCATTCAAGAACTCAACGCCCGGCACCAGCGTCAACACCCCGAAACCCCAGACCTGGCCGCGCGTATCGCCAGCTACGAACTGGCATTCCGACTCCAATCCTCCGCCCCCGAAGCGCTCGATTTGTCGCAAGAGGATCCCCGCACGCTAGAGGCCTACGGTATCCAAGAGCCCAAACCCACCTGGCACCCGCTGGCCCAAGGTCCGGCCCCCTTCGGACGCCAGTGCCTGACCGCGCGGCGGCTCGTCGAACGCGGCGTGCGCTTCGTACAAATTTACTCGGGCGGCGGCGCGGCCGGTGGCCAGAACACCTGGGACGGCCACCATGGCATCGAGGAAAACCTGAAACTGCATTGCCCGGAGGTCGATCAACCCATCGCCGCACTGCTGGCCGATTTGGAGCAGCGGGGACTGCTGGAAGAAACCCTCGTGGTCTGGGGTGGCGAGTTCGGCCGAATGCCCGTCTCTGAAACCTTCAATACCGGAGGCAAGCCGGGCGGGCGCGATCACAATCCTAAAGGCTTCACCTACTGGATGGCCGGTGGAGGGGTTAAAGCCGGGACGAGTTACGGCGAAACCGATGAAGTCGGCGAGGCCGCCGTGGTCAACCGTCATCACCTGCGAGATTTGCACGCCACGATCCTCCACCTCATGGGTCTGGATCACGAGCACCTGACCTACCTCCATGGTGGCCTGAACCAGAAGCTCACCGGTGTCGTGGAAGCCCAACCGATCCACGGAATCCTGGGCTGAGCTGGAACAATTCAGTGGGATCGTTCCGCCTGAGTCGCTTGATCCGAGAGTCCTGGTCGCAGAGGATGGCCGAAGAATGTCCGCCTTGCCCCGATTGGTGTTTATGGGAACCGCCGACCTCGCTGCCACGGTGCTGCGACGTCTGGTGGCCGACCCTCGCTGGCAAGTGATCCTGGCGGTGAGCCAACCGGATCGACCGAAGGGTCGTGACCTCGCGCTCCAGCCCACCCCGGTCAAGCAGGCCGCACTCGAGCTAGGCATCCCGATGGACCAACCAACCAAGGCCCGGGATCCCGAATTCATCGAACGTCTCCGCACCCTCGCGCCCGACCTGATGGTGGTCGCTGCCTACGGGCAACTCCTGCCGCAGACGCTGCTAGACATTCCCAGTCACGGATGTCTCAACGTCCACACGTCGCTATTGCCCGCTTATCGGGGAGCCGCTCCCATTCAATGGGCTCTGGCAGACGGCTTGAACGAGACCGGAGTAACCCTCATGCGCATGGAGGCCGGGCTCGACACCGGCCCCATCGTGACCACGACCACTACGCCCATTTTGGACGAGGACACCGGTCAATCACTCCATGACCGACTGGCCGACCTAGGCGGTGAACTACTGGTCCGATCGCTGCCCGACTATCTCGCAGGCTATTTAGAGCCACGAACCCAACCCCTCGATGGGGTAAGCCTCGCGCGCAAAATCACCAAAGAGGACGGCCGCCTCGTGTGGGAGCGTCCCGCTGTGGAACTCTGGCGTCGCCTGAGAGCATTTACCCCCTGGCCCGGGGCCTTCTGTCACGCGGAGGGAGGCGGTAAAACTCGCCTGGTGAAGGTCCACGCTGCCAGCCTGAGTGAAGGCTCCGGCCGGCCCGGAGAGCGACTCGACTACGGCAAGGGACGTCTGGTGGTGGCCTGCGGCCGTGGGGCTCTCGAACTGCTAACGCTGCAGCCTGAAGGGGGGCGTCGCATGGATGCCGCCGCCTTTCTGGCCGGTCACCCGTTAGAGCGTTTCACCTGATCAACTACTTCAGCCACTTCTATTGCTGTCACTCCTACAGCCACCACGGGGATCGAGTGCTCGACAGTGCGAACTCGACTGGCGAGCCACACGCTGAAGACGCCCGAGACCACCGCCATCCAACCCAGCCGATCGTAGCCCACGATCTCTCCGGTGGGGGTCTTTACCACGAGCCAACCGCCCACTGCGGTGGTGAGCCCAGCCATGATGTCGCGGGCGCAACTGCTCAAACTCAAGAACGCCCCGCGCCGATGCGGTGGCACTGCAAGACTGAGGATTGCCTGGGCCGGAATGAACCGCCCGCTAGCAAAGACAAAGAAGGATCCCCCCAAGAGCACCAACCAGAAGAGGGGCATCGGACGGGCATGCGTAATTCCCAGAGTGATCAGAATGGCGAACCCCACCAAACCCGCGTAGACGCGAACCCGACCCAGATCATCGGCCATCCGACCGACACGGGGTGTGGAAAACAGGCTCAAAAGGCCACCCACGAGATAGACCAAGAACAACTGATTTTCCGCCAGATGAACATTCCCGATGAGGTAGGGCGCGAGCATCGGAATAATGGTGAAATGGGCAAAGACCAGCATGCCGTAGAAGGCCAAAGCCCGACGGGCATTGGAGTCGCGGACTACCTCTAGGATCGGAGCAAAACCAAAGCGGGCCGTGGGATGAATGTGTTCCTTGAGAGTCGGCAAGTTCACAGAAATCAACCCGCATAAGAGGACCGAAAGGATCGCCACCCCCCAAAAGGGAGCCTCCCAATTGAAGCGATTCGCCAGCGCCAGACCCATGGGAACCCCGAATGCCGCCGCCGCCGAAAAGGAGGTGGTCACCAACCCCAGGCCGGCCGCCCGCCGCTGGGGAGGTATCAGGTCGGAAGCCACGGTCATGACCAAAGATCCACAGAGGCCGCCGAAGACACCGCAAATCGACCGAGCCACGGCCAGCATCGGAGCGCTATGAGCCAACGCACACCCCAGGGTGCCGACGATAAATCCGAGATAGGTGAGTAGGAGCAGCGACCGCCGCTCGAACCGATCAATGAAGGTGGACCCAAAAAATCCTGCCAAGCCCGAGGCCACCGAGTAACAGCCCAGCAGCGCACTAAATCCCGCAGGACCGATGTGGAGTTCCCTCATCAACTGGGGTCCCAACGGGAGCATGACCATGAAATCCAAGACATGGGTGAACTGCACGGCCGCCAGGAGCAGCAGCAGTCGTCGTTCACGGGATTCGATCATTGAATCTCCTTAGGGGCTCTACCGGCCCAAACAGAGAGCCGCACTGTTACCACACTTTGAACGAAAGCCAACCCCAGAGCCTGATATTGGAACGTCTTAAAACCTCTTGAAGCGTGCAAAATTTAATCAAACCCGCCAGAACGCAGGGAGTTTCAGTGACTAACCCATCCAAAAGGCTTCCTTTCCGGAGACCTCTGCGTAGCGGTAGGCTGAAGGGGTGACGAGCGCTTGGATCAACCGAGAGACGCAGCGGTACCCGGTGGCGATTCTGGCCGGGCTGGCCGGTGCCTTGGCTCATCCAACTCCGGGTTGGGCCGGGCTGGCTTGGATTGCTCCCGCGCTCTTGTGGTTTGGGGCCTGCGGACTGCGCGGACCAGAGGGTTTTCGCTACGGCTACGTCGCCGGGCTCGTCCACTTTCTGGTGCTGCTGCGCTGGATGCGCCACATCCCCTATCCCGTCGGAGCCTATGCCGGATGGGTGGCATTGAGCGCTTACTGCGCTTTGTTCCCCGCGCTTTGGATTCGACTCGGGCTACAAATCACGCAAGGGGGCGACCGCCGACGCGAGCGGAATGCCGATCATCCGCCCACCGACCGGCAGACCGGGAGTTGGCACGACTGGCTCTTGGAGGCTCGGGCCTATGCTCGGCAACCCTGGCCTTTGAGGGCTTCGCAACTAGTGACCCTTGCTCTGGCCTGGGTGGCCCTGGAGTACCTGCGCTCGCACCTTTTAAGCGGATTCCCCTGGGCTCCTCTCGGCGTGAGCCAGTGGCGGCAATTACCCCTCATCCAACTAGCGAGCGTCACCGGGGTGTACGGCGTCTCCTTCCTGGTGTGCTGGAGCAGTCTAGCCCTGGGAGGGGCCTTCCTCAGCATGGGCCTGCGTCCGGAATCGCGCTGGAACTGGACTGCGGAAGCCCGACTGCCTCTGCTGGTGACATTGATGGTCATGGGCTGGGGGTTCTGGGAAGTCATGGGCTACCGCCGTCTGGAGCGCCAAGCCAACCCCGAGACCGTCCGCTTGGGTCTCGTTCAGCCCTCGGTGCCGCAGACCCTTCAATGGGATCCCGACGAACAAGGGCGCACCTTTGCCAAGATTGAGGACCTGTCCCGTCAAGCGTTGGCGCTGGAGCCCGAGGTCCTCATCTGGCCTGAAGGATCCTTTGGCCTCACGGACACCAACTACGCTCGCATGGTGGCACACCTTGGAAAAAACGGGCCGGACTGGATTCTGGGGGCCGACGATTCCGTGGCGCGGGAAGGCGGGGCCGGAGATCGACCCGCCGTGGCCCGGTACAACGCAGCCTTCCTGCGACGCGCCGATGGCTCCATGCCACCGGCCTACTGGAAGCGGCGACTCGTTCCCTTTGGCGAATACGTCCCACTGGCCCGCTGGCTCCCCTTCCTTAAGTGGATCACACCCATCGGCGATGGGTTTGAAAGTGGCGATCGCCCCTGGACCTTCCGCCTCACTGGGGGTGCCACCGTGGCCCCGGTGATTTGCTTTGAAGACGTCTTCCCGCACGGCATCCGGGACCATGTCCGTCCGGAGGTCGATTTCATTCTCGGACTCACCAACGACGGCTGGTTTGCCGAGAGCGCGGCTCAATGGCAACACACCGCCAGCGCCGTCTTCCGGTCCGTTGAAAATGGCGTCGCCTTGGTGAGGGTGTGCAACAACGGCCTCACCGGCTGGTGGGACGCCTGCGGCACCCCGCGCGACGTCCTGGGTGACTCGACAGGCCAGGTGTATTCACCCGGCATCCTCTTGGCCACCGTGCCCATTGGGCTCCCTCACACCGAGACCCCCTATCACCGACACGGCGACGTGTTCGCCCAAGGCTCCCTGGCCCTGGTAGCCTGGCGCCTTCTCCATTCCCTGCGGCGACAGTCAATCAGGTCCGAGCCAGGGACACCTCAGGGATACAGCAAGTAAGGCTGTCGGAGCGCTTCGAAGGCCTTCAAGTCCGACTCGATACGGGCCATGGCCGGGGCAAGGTCGGCACCCGATTCCAACAAGGGCCGCACCTTCGCTGTGCCCATCAGGCGATCGAAAGTAGCCCCTTGGAAGGAGAGCTGGCTCGGATACAACCGCCGCACAGTCTCCAGGAGTCGGAGTGTGGTGGTCACCGAACGGAAGCGGGCCGCATCGGTCACATGAATCTGGCTGCCTCCGCAAAGTTCTCCGCGGTGCTTCGAGAAGGACGGTGTGAACCACGCCTCCCGAAAGACGACCCCGGGCAGATGGAGTGCGTTGAGGGCGTCGGTCAATTCCCTGCCCCGGATCCACGGCGCACCGAAGAACTCGAAGGGTCGAGTGGTTCCGCGACCCTCGGAGAGGTTCGTTCCCTCGAGCAGCACCTGGCCCGGATAGACGCGCGCGGTGTCCAGGGTAGGCATATTGGGCGAGGGCATCACCCAAGGCAGGCCCGTCTGCGCGAACTCCAGGGAACGCGACCACCCGGTGACCGGTGTCACCGTCAAGGTCACCGGCTTGGCCAGGCAGCGCGCGTTAAACATGCGAGCCAGCTCACCCACGGTCATTCCGTGGCGCATAGGAATCGGCTGGATACCCACCAACGACACCCACTCGGGGGCCTCCAGCACAGGACCCTCCAGCACGACGCCCCCAAGCGGGTTGGGCCTGTCGAGCACGAGCAATGGGATGCCATGCTCGGCACAGGCCTCCATGGCCTTGGAGAGTGTGCCCACGTAGGTGTAGGCCCGCGAACCGACATCCTGGATGTCAAAGACCATGAGATCGATGCGTTCGGCCAAGGGGGCATTGGTGGGGATACCCGGGCTGCCGCGGACCATCCCGGCGATATTGGTCAGCATGGGGCCCGTGGGCTTAAAGGTTTTGCCGTACAGGCTGAAGAGCGGGAGCCCCAGCACCGAATCCCACTGAAACCCCACCTTGTCACCCGCCTGCGCGTTGCCTCGAACCCCGTGCTCCGGCCCGTAGAGTGCCACCAACTCGAAGTCCTTCCGTTGGCGCAGTTTCAAGGGCAGTGACTCCAAGTCGCGCGTCACGCCGGTGGGGTTGGTGATTAAGCCAATCCGTTTGCCCCGCAGCGGCGACGCCTCGTCGGCCACCAGGTGATCGGCGCCGGTGCGAATCTCGGCCCGGACCTCGCCCAAGCTCCTCGAGCCAAGACACAACCAAGCCGCGAGCAGGGCCCAACTCCCCAAACTTCCATGCGGACTCCTGCAGGGAATACGACCGACTCCTTCGATAGGTTGATGTGAAAACGGCATAAGCAATGGGTTCACTCTCATTCTGGAAATTGGAACGCATAGAGGACGGCGTCTTTCAGGACCCACCGGAGGCGCACGGGCGTCCCCCGCAACGCAGACACGTCGGATCCCCCCGCCCAGGTGATCGTTCGCTCAAGGTCGTCGCCCAACCCATCAAGACCTTGGCCATTAAGTTCGTGGGAATCCACCTCCAGGAACGCAGTGGGAGCATGGGCTTTATCCAACGCGACCCCGACCCACCGGTCAAACCCTCCGGACTCTTCCAGTACGATCCGCACCGATTTCTTGCCGCTGAGCCTGCGGAGCCTTCTTCCTCTTTGGCCGCGTTCCGGTCAGCGTTTGGCCGATGAAGGTACGGTGGGTCGATTCGATAGTACGTTTCCGGATGCGACCTCCGGAAGTAGCAGAGTGGATGGCGACAGGGCAGTGTGCCGGCCAGATCCAAATTGGCCCCTTGGCCCAGGACCAATGGGCCTACCGCCTGGAGCTGAACCCCGGGCCCGAATGGAAAATCACCAACCAATCCGGACGCTGGCACGTGGCTGTTCCCCGTTCGGCCGTGCAGCACTGGGCCAGTTCAGAAACCGTCACCCTCGAATACATCACTCCCTGGGGCACCCAACTTATTCTTGAGAAGGATCTTCCCCGGCGCCACCTCCGGACCGGGAACGGGGACACCGATAGCACGGCCCATCAGAAGACTTCGCGAGCAATGCCGTAGAGCAGGAGGAGAAGAAGGCTCAACGACA
>SXXZ01000145.1 GCA_005789375.1 Verrucomicrobiales bacterium
CGGGCCGAGGAGAGGGTTGGAACGAAGGAGCCGGGCTAGGCGCAGGTCGCTGTGCTGGAGCCACGTTGGGGGCGGGAGCCGGGGCCGGAGCGAACTGCGATGCCGTGGGTGCCGGGCGTGTCAGCACGTTTTGGGGGATGCTCGCCGAGGGCGCAGGCGCAGCAGGCCGGAAAGCCTCCTGACGCGAAACCGGCGGTGCCGAGGGTGCCGAGGGTGCTGGGGCCACCGAGGGATTTGCCGCAGGCCGGGAAGGGACACTCGCATTCGGAATGAAGATGGGGCGGGAAATCGGAGCCGCAGACTGCGGCGGTGCTGATTGCACCGAGGGGGCCGGGGTTGATGCGTTGGGCGTCGGGTTTGCTGGGATCACCGACGGACGTGAGGTCGTCACCGGAGTGGGGCGGGACCCGGATTCAACTCCGGACCCGGATCGGGCGGTGGGGATTCGGGAAGCGGACCCCGAGCTCGGCGCGCCGAGGGGCGAGGCGGGCTCCGTCGGCACTGCACGCGGAATGGGCACGCTGCGGGATTCCGGTGGGCGCGAAGGGGTGACGCTGGGTGTGGGCGTGGTGGGCCTGGTGGGCGTAGTGGGCGTGGTGGACGGGTTCCCCAAACTCTTCGGTGCCACGACGGTGGGTGTGCCGCCTCCGCTTCCGGGACGCGTCGTGGGGGGCAGCGTCTGCGTCAATCGTTCCGTCGGACTGCTCGTTGGGAGGGGTGCGGGCCGGCCGGGAGACGAGGCGGGTGCCACGTTGGCAGACGGGATGTTGGCCGGCCGGTTCGGGCTCAGCGAGCCAGCGGCCGATGGAACCGTCATTGGTCGAGAATTCAGCGGTGAGATGCCGATGCGATCTGGCAGGCCGGCGGAGTTTGGGTTGGGAGCCAATCGCGAAACTTCCGGTCGCTTGAGGACCGATTCTGGCGGGCGTGAAGCATGGGTCGGCACCGCCGGGCGGTACACGGCCACCTCAGCGGGCCGGCCTCCCGAGGGGTTGGGTCGCGAGTTGGCGAAGGCTTGAGCGGCCGCCGGGCTGTTGACGTCGCGGAGTTCCGTGCGCCGGATCTCCTCGCGACTGTGCTTCTGGACTTCCTCTCGGGAAATTCCGTTATTGATGATCACCGTGTTGTTGTTGCCACGAATGTTCACGCCCTGACCGCTGGCCACCTGGACGTTGCTATCGCGAACGAAACGCTCGGCTTGATAGCGCGGCAGTCGATGATGATAAAGGTGGTGATCACCGAAACGGTCCCAGGTCGTCGCATACCAGGCCGCTGTGCCGATGCCAAACCCGATACTGACGGCCGTGCTGCCATTGACCCACGAGAAACCCACGTTGGCGCTCCATCGGCATTCCGGAGGCAGCGGAGCCCAGCCGCAGTAGCTCGGGGAGCTGCGCCAAGCGACCCAGGCCGGAGCCCAGTCATAACCCGGATTCCATACCCAACCGAAGCTGGAATGCTGATGCCAGCGGCCATAATGGTACGGAGCCCAGCCCCAAGTGTAGGTCGAGTTCCAATACCAACCCGCATCGGTCCACAGCCACGATCCACCGTCGCAGTAGGGTTGCCATGTCGGGTTTGCCACCGAGGCCGACGGGCGCCAGCACCATCCGTAGCCAGGGACTTCCATCCAACTGCCATAGGGGGAGAGTGATTGATAAAAGACCTGCTGGTTGACAACGGTCTGGGCTACCGGTGCAGGGACAACAATGGTCGAGGAGGGCGGCGGCGGTGGCGGCGTGCCTTCGAAGGTGGTGGTGATCGCCGTCGGAGCCACCGGCGGCGGGGCTAGGTTCGTGGGGATCGACTGGGGAACCGGGGGTGCTGAGGCGTTCAGAAGGGCGGGTGCTGGGCTTTCCGGTTGGATCGCAGCCGCCTTTCGCATCAATACATGGATAATATTGGAGGACACCCCTAGGTCATTCAGATAGACGATCTGGCTGGCTCCGAGGGCGAAGGGTTCCCGGATATTGGTGATATATTCAGCGACCACGCCTTCGTCGAGTCCGCCACGGGTGAGTTGCACTACATCGGCCACTGGGCCGGGCAGGGGCGGCGGAACCAGAACTGCCACCGAGGCCGAGGGGTCTATCGGGGCTGGCGGTTGGGCCACCGGGGCAGGAGTGGGTTGCGGAGGCGGAGGCGGTGGGGTTGATGAGATCACCGGATCCACTCCCGGGGTCGACCGGTTGCCCAAGGCAGCCGGAACCGAGGGGGCTTGGACGATCACAGTCCTCACGGTCGGCGCTGGCGGTGCGGTGTGGACCACGGTCTTCGACCCGGTGTCGCATCCAACGGTAGTTCCCAAACAGAGCAAGATTAGCCCAAGGGTGTTGCGGGATGGACGCATGAACGAGGCATTCATTGTGTTCAGAGCGGTTAGAGACAGGTATTTTGAGGGAAAAGTCGATCCAAGGGTCGCGAGCCTCCCGATGAAGGTTCGTTCTTGGGGTTGGAAAATAATCTAGGAACGTGACTGGACCCCGATGACGGGAAATCCCCTGAGGGACCAACGGAGAAGTCTTGCCGGCCGGGACGGGGTACCTTCGCAAGGAAAGCTGCCGTCAGGGGTCTTGGTATTCACGGTTGTGGGGGTGAGACGTAGTTAATAGGTCCTTATTCAAGGGATCAGAGAGGTGGGGTCTTTATGCCCATGGTCTCGGATTCGGGGTGTGAATTTTGACGTCTGCCGGCGAAGATGGACTCGTCGTTCTTATCGTTGTCGTCGGTGATATCTGTTTTGCGACACACGACGGACACACTCATCAGTCATGAATCGATGCTGTTCTTGGATGGCCCTCCTTTGGGCCTGGTGCGGATGGGGTGCCCTAGTTCTGCTGGGGCAGGGGGCTCCACAGTTGACGGCTATTTCCACCAACCGTGCTCAGCCTGGGGCGCTCATTGCTATCACTGGGCTCAATTTCCTCAATCCTCCCCTGACGGCGGTCACCTTCAACTTTACGCCGGCGACCGTGGAGTCCATCCGATCTCTGGGACTGGGATATAATCAGATTTCGGTGCGGGTCCCCCTGGGGGCTACCATTGGGCCGATCTTTGTTGAAAATGCGTTTGGTCAAACTCAAACACCTTGGAATTTCCAGTTGCCGCCGGTGGTGCAGCGGTTCGCCCGCAACGGTGCCTTCACCGATGCCGACAAGGTGCGCGGTGTTCCCGGAGACTCTGTGGCACTCACTGGTTCCAACTTTCTGGATCCCACCGATCCCAACTACCGCTTGGGTGTGTTCTTTGACGGCATTCGGGCTGGTTGGGACACCGTGACGGAAGGTTCCGTTTCGGTGGTGGTGCCGCCCGGAGCCATGACGGGCCCCATCACCGTGACCAACAATGCCGGTGCGACGACGACCAGTGGCTACTTCTACCTCGCGCCTTGGGTTACGGCCTTCACGTCTCGGGCTCGGGTCGGGGACACACTCACCTTGAGTGGTCGCAGCTTTCGCGCGGTGTCTTCGGTTTCCTTCGGTGGAGTCAGCACAACCAATCTTACGGTGGTGTCCAACATGCTCATGACGGTGGTCGTCCCGTCGGGAGCGCCGGCGGCCGCACCGTTGACTTTGGAGTCGCCGGGAGGGCGCTTCATCACGGTGTCTAATTTTGTACTCGCTCCGCGGATCAATGGGTTTTCGCCATCCAACGGTGCGGCGGGGACTTTGGTGACTGTCAGCGGTTTCGGGTTGTCCCGGGTGACACAGGTGCTCTTCGGCGGAGCTTCGGCGACGCCGGTGTCCGTCACGGCCACGCAAGTGACGGTGAAGGTGCCCGTCGGTGCGGGAACTGGATTTGTGACGGTTTCAGGAAGTTCTGGGACTGATGAGTCCTTAACCTTGTTTCATGCGTCTCCGCAACTGAGCACCGTCAATCCGAACCTCGTGAAGGTCGGAGAGACCGTGACGCTGAGCGGGACCAATCTCTTGGGAGCATCGGCCGTCCTTTTTGGAACCAACCGGCTTGCGGCAAAAGTCTTCACGGTCGTGGACAATCGCCGCATCACGGCCCTGGTGCCGGAGGGCGCCTCTTCAGGATGGGTCTGGGTGGTGACGCCCGGAGGTGAAGCCTCCGGCGGACCGATTTCCATTCAAGGGCCGGTTCCGGTGATCAGTGGGTTTTCTCCGGCCTTGGGCGGGGTGGGTACGGAAGTGCGTATCGTCGGTGTGGACCTAGGCTTGCCGGCAATCGTGCGGTTCAGCGGGGTCGCGGCCTCGGTGGTCAGCGCGACGACCAATGGGTTGACGGCCCGGGTTCCTGTGGGCGCTGTCAGCGGTCGGATCACCGTGGAGACGGCAGCTGGGGCGGCTGTCTCGGTGCAGGATTTCCTCGTGGGAACCACGGCTGATTTTGATGTCTCCCTTGCGTCCTCGGCGGAACCCGTGGTCGTGGGGTCGGAGTTCCGTCTGAGCCTCAAGGTCCGCAATTTGGGGCCGCTGCCGGCCACTAATATCACGGGCAGCCTCAATCTACCGAGTTCGGCAGAGTTTCTGGGAGCGACGCTTGGAGACGGTGGGAGTTTTCAAACCGGCGCCACCGGAGTGAGTTTCATCATCGGCACCTTGCCCGCTAAATCCGAGTGGACCGCGCTCATCCGCGTCCGGATCCCGGTGGAGGCCGTGACACGCTTCGAGTGGGTGGCTAGCACGCTCACGCCGGATGTGGACGTCACGGACAACCGAGCCGCCGTCTCGGTGACCGCGGTACCTCTACGTCTGGAACTCACCGGCTTCGGCGATGACCTCTGGGTGTTGAGTTGGTTGTCACTGGCTACTGAAGTGGAGTTGCAGGAGTCCACACTCGATTTGCCCCGGCAATGGCGTGGGGTGGTTGGAACCCCGTTGAATGACGGTGTTCGTTTTCAGTGGTCCACCAGCGCGACGAACTCGGGTCGACTGTTCCGGTTGAGATCGCGGTGAGTGGTTCTGCTCTGCAGGATTTTCCAGACAGGTTCTTAGCTGGAACGATTCCAGTGAATCATTCTGGCTTAGGCGAAATCGTGTGAGGCAGACGTCTGGAGGTGGTGATCGGGGAGTCGTTCGAGATGTAGGGCGCGCACATGAATCGTGCCGTGACGGCGCTGCACGATGCCCTCCACCAGTAGGAAGGGCTCGGTGCTAATCCGCAGGCGCTCGGTCTCGAAGAGTTCGGGCGAGACGATGGCGTTGGTGATACCGGTTTCGTCTTCCAAGCTCAGGAAACACACGCCCTTGGCGGTGCCGGGGCGTTGACGGCAAATCACCTGCCCGGCCACCCGGATGCGGGCGCCGTCGGGAGCTTCCTGGAGTTGGGCGCTTTGCCAAACATTCTTCAAAGTGCCCCGGCGCAAGGCCATCGGATGAGGGCCTGTGGTGAGCCGGAGTGTGGCGTAGTCGGCGACCAATCGCTCCTCGGGCGACATGGGTTTCAGCGGGGAGGCTGAGCCTTCGAGGCGGTCCACGACGCCACCGTCAGGGAGCCCTCCTCCCAAATCTTCCTGACGCAGCGGGCGTTCGGTCTGCCACAGGGCCGAGCGACGGTCGGTGGCCCAGGCATTGAGTGCGCCAATGGAAGCCAGGGCACGCAGGGCCTCGGGCCCGAGGGAACTTCGTGACTTCAAATCGTCCAGCGAGGCGAAGGGCTTGCGTGTGCGTTCCTGTAGCAGACGGGCGGCCTGGGAGGCGGTGAGGCCCTGGACCAGGCTCAGACCCAGGCGCAGCGACCCGTCGGATTCGACGCGGGTCTCCCAGTCGGAGCGTGCGGCGCAGACCGGTCGCACGGCGACTCCATGGTTTTTGGCGTCCTGCACCACCGTGGCGGGCGCATAGAACCCCATGGGTTGGTTGTTGAGCAGCGCGGCGAAGAATTCTGGGGTTCGGTGTACCTTCAGGTAGGCGCTGGCGTAGGCCAGCAGCGCGAAGCTAATGGCATGCGATTCGGGGAATCCGTAAAGGGCAAAGGAGCCCACGGCCTTTGCAATGGATTCGATGACGTTCGGAGCAACGCCCTTGCGCGCCATGGACTCGCGCAACTTGGCCGTCGCTAGAGCCATCTTCTCGTCGGAACGGTGGAAGCTCAGGGCCTTGCGGAGGTTCTCGGCTTCGTCACCGCTGAAGTCAGCCATGACCATGGCAATCTCCAGCATTTGCTCCTGAAAGAGCGGCACGCCCAAGGTGCGCTGGAGGATGGGTTCGAGTCGGGGGTCGAGGTAGGTCACCGACTCGAGTCCGTTGCGGCGACGCAAATAGGGATGGGCCAGGTCGCCTTGAATGGGGCCGGGCCGGATGATGGCTACCTCGATCACTAGGTCGTAGAAGCAGGCGGGTTTCATGCGCGGCAGCGTGGCCATTTGGGCGCGACTCTCGATTTGGAAGACACCGATGGTGTCAGCCCGCTGCATGAGGGCGTAGGTGTCAGGGTCGTCTTTGGGAAGCTGCGACAAATCTACTGGGCGGCCGCGTTGGGTGGTTAAGGTGATAGTGTCTTGTAATACAGCCATCATGCCCAAGCCCAGAAGATCGACCTTGATGATGCCTAAGCCCTCGCAGTCGTCCTTGTCCCACTGGGCCACCACACGGCCGGCCATGGACGCGTTCTCGAGCGGAACGATTCCGGTGAGTTCGCCCTGGCACAGAATCATGCCGCCGGAGTGCTGACCCAGGTGCCGGGGTAGGCGGCGCATGCGGCGGCAAAGTCGGGCGAAGGCGGTGGCCCTAGGGTGCTCGGCGGGCAGGCCTGCTTGGCGCATTTGCTCCTCGAGTTCGAGGGTGTGAGGGAAATCACCACCGGCTTGCAGGCTCGAAAATCGGTCCAGCACATCGGTTGGCAGGTTCAGAGCCTTGCCGATCTCGCGGGCGGCGCTGCGGCCGCGGTAGGTGATGACCGTGCCTGTCATGGCGGCGCTGTGACGGCCGTAGCGTCGGTAGACTTCTTGGATGACCCGTTCGCGGCGCTCACCGCTCGGTAGGTCGATGTCGATGTCGGGCCAGCCCTTGCGGCTTTCCGACAGGAAGCGCTCGAAGAGCACGTTGAACTTGAGCGGATCGACGGCCGTGATCCCTAGACAAAAGCAAACCGCGCTGTTGGCGG
The DNA here is from genome assembly GCA_005789375.1 of Verrucomicrobiales bacterium. The sequence continues at coordinate 7,072 of SXXZ01000145.1, forward strand.
CACTGCCGCGTCCTTGCGCCAGAATTCCCTCGTCGCGGCAGAAGCGGACGATGTCGGCGACGATAAGGAAGTATCCGGAGAACCCGAGGCGTCCGATGAGGGTTAATTCCTTCTCTAGCAACCGGCGCACCTTTTCTGGGATCTCGCCGCCGTAGCGCGTGCGTGCGCCGCGGAAGGTCCAGTCGCGTAGCACCCCTTCCATGGTTTCGCCGGGGCCCACTGGGTAGCGAGGGAACTCGTAGCCCAGGTCTTCTAGGGTGAACTCCAGCCGTTCGGCCAGTCGCACGGTCTCGGTCACTGCTTTCGGGAGGTCGCTGAAGAGCCGAGCCATGGCGCTGGCGGGCTTGAGGTGCGCTTCATCGTTGATGCTCAGGTGAGTACCCGCAGCGTCGAGGTGCGTGTGGTGACGGAGGCAGGCGAAGACATCGAGCACTTCCCGGCCCTCGGGGGTGGCCTGGCTGACTCCTCCCGTAGCCAGTAGTGGTATCCGATGTGCAGCGGCCAAATCTTGAAGGGCCTGATTCCAGCGGGTTTCGCCGCGGAGGCGTTGACGCTGAATCTCGACGTAGACGTGTCCTTCACCAAAGGCTTGGAGGAGTCGGCGCAAGGCCGCATCGGCATCTCGTCCAGTGCGGATGGCTCGTAGGGCCGGCCCCTCCCGATCGCCGCTGAGTGCGACGAGGCCCGCGGCGAATTCTGGCAATTCTTCCCAACGGACGGTGGCTTCGTTTTTGGCGGCCCGGAGGTGGGCTTGCGAGAGCAATCGGCACAGGTTGCGGTAGCCTTCACGTGAGCGCACCAGCACCGGGAAGACCGAGCCGTCGTCCATGGCTAATTCAGCGCCGATGATGGGGCGGATACCGTGTTCGCGGGCGGTGTCGAAGACGCGCGGTGCACCGTAGAGGCCCATGCGATCACACACGGCCAGTGCAGGTAGTCCTAGGCTGGCAGCGGTACGAGCCAGTTCTTCCGGCAACGAGGCCCCTCGCAGGAAGCTAAAGGCGCTGCGGGTGTGCAGTTCGACGTAGGCGGGACTGGAAGCGGTGGTAGCCAATGGATCGATGGGTTCAGTCGAGCAGGGCGTCGACCGTCCATCCATCGGGCTGATGAACCAGACGCAGGACTTGCCCGCGCAGGGTGGTGGCATCCCATTCCTCGCGCTGCCAGGCACCATTTTCCCACCAGCGTCCGGAGGCGCGCCAAGGGCCTAAGGTCACCACCAGTCGGCCGTGGGCAATGGCGCAGTGGATCGATGCGGGTCGTCCGTTGATCGATTCAACAGTGGCTGTGGGGGCGGGTCGAAGCCGTCGCAGGCCGGGAGCCTGAAGAGCGGGACGCGATTGGGATAGGGCAGGGACTCCTTCGAAATCGGGAGGCATTAATCGGAAGGCGTCGATCCCGTGCTGCTGGAGCCTCACCGGCGTACCCACACGATCTGAACCGAGAATGGCGGCGATGCGTCCGAGAGTTTCCTGGAACTGGCGAGGGTCTTTGAGCGTTGTCTCGAACAGGCCGAACTGCCGCTGGACCGGCACAGTGGTCTCCAGCGTGAGTTGCAAACCCACGACCGCACTCTCGCTGCGGACGGTGTCGAGATGGGTTGCTAGTAAGCGTTGAAGCACGGCCGCGTCGCGTGTGGGTTCCGGGACGTTGAGCTGGCGCTCGAGTCGGTTCCCGGATTCGAGTCGCAATGACAAGTCAACGCGTTCGGTCGCACGGCCTGCCAGTGCGAGCCGCGCGCACAGGGTGTCGGTGAAGCGGCGCAGCAGAAACAGCAGGGGCTCGAGCGTTTCTACGGGTTCTTCGAAATCCCAGGATTCGGTCCAGACTTCCGGAGGTCGGACGGTGTTCAGGGGGCGGGTGTTCCGTGTGGAAGCCGCAGCGAGGAGTCCCAGGGCTTCGAGTCCCAGACGGTCGGTCAATGCGCTGGGATCCAGGGCGAGTAGTTGGCCCACGGTGTGCAGACCCCAGCCTGTGAGGATTCGGGCGGTGTCGCTGGACGGTTCGAGTGCGGCCAGTGGGAGGGATGCAATGAATCCGGCGGCGTCGGTAACGATGCGTACGGCCTCACCGGATTGTGCGCCGTGCCGTGCCATGTTTGGAGTCGTAGCGATGCCGATGTGGGCGTGGAGTCCTTGGGTTATGAGGCTCGATCGCAGCTCTTGGGCCCAGGTCTGCAGCGCGTCTGTTTGGGGAGGTTGCAGCCGGCTCAATCCACGTAGGTCTAAGGTGCACAGGCCCGGGGCGGTGGATTCTAGGTGAGGAGAAAATCCGTAGGCACACTGGAGCAAGACGTCGGTGGTGGCTGACTCCCGTGCGGGGGCGCGGTGGCGGATGAGGATGTCGGTGCAGCGTGCCAGTGCCTGAGTTGCGGTCTGTCCCCGTTCCACACCTGCGTCCCGGGCGGGCGGGGTTGTTTCTAAGACGACCGGGGTGGTGCGCGCTGGGTCTACCAGAGCGACGGGTTGTCCCCAGAGTTCGGGTGACAATCGCAGCGCGGCTTGGAGTGCGAATTGGGGGAGGTGAATGACGGCGTACATGGCGCTGGAGCAAGGTCCGAGGAATGGGCTTTTAGGCGCTCTGCTGAGCACTCGCTTCGAGGATTCGACGCCGTTCGGTCTCGAACCGGAGGTCTAGGGTGTCCGGGGTGCGGTCGAGATCTCGATGGTCGAGTCGGGTTCGGGAAACGATGCGGGCGGCGGCCCCGGCTACCAACGGTTGGGGAGTGATGATCAGTAGGGTTCCGCCGTGTTGTTCCATGAGTCGGCTCAATCGGTACCAGAGGGTTCCCGGGATGCGGCGCAGTTCGTGGGCGGCGTTCAGCTTCAGGTCTAGGACCACTAGGGCGATGTTGCGGTCGCGCAGGAGGAGGTCCGTGGTTTGCAGAGCCTCCGCAGTATTTCGACATCGGACCCAGAGCAGGTGGGCCAGGGCTTCCGGTTCGAGGGCGTCGACATCCAGGCTGTCGGCTCCATCGACCAAGGTCAGGAAGCGTCCGGCCGAGGCGGCATGTCGCAGTAGGGAATGGATGAACTGGGCGCTGCCAGAGCCTTCTCCAGGGGCGACCAGTTCGGTGAAGGATCCTTGGGGCAACCCGCCTCCGAGGCCCTGGTCGATGGATTCGATACCGGTGGGCAGGGCCGTGGGAACCGTCCGCTCCGGTGCCACCCCGATCCGAGCCCGTGGCAGGCGTTCGGCAAGAAATTGCCGTAGTTCGATAATCTTGGTGTCGGCGGGCATGGCGGTGACCGAAGTTGGGTCGGGGGATCAGTCTAGGTATCCCCTCAGCCGGTAAAACCCAAATCCTTCGGGGGTGACAAGAATTCACCGCCCCCGGGGACAAAGGCTGTCTGTGGGGTCAGCGAAAGATGGGAGGGTACCAGTCGGGTGTTAGGAGGCTCAAAGACCTCGATTTGCTTCAGATCTGAAGCTGCGGTTCACTGGGTCAATGATGTTTCGGGCAATTCGGGCTGCGCTGGCGGCAGGGGTGGTGGTTTTGGGTCGTGGGTGGGGCTTTGAGGGCTTGGTCCTGCGCGTGCTGAGGAGACTCGAGGGGGAGGGGGAGCTTTCGCGCTGTGTGAGAGGGGGGTGAGTGATCGCCTCCAATGCACGCTTCGGTCCGGTCCCGCTGCTGTTTCCGCATGGGTAGACGCGGGTTGTGGAGGAAACGAAATGTTGTGCGTTGGAGGTGGGGACCGTGATGCTGCGGGGCCGGTTTTTGCCGGTGCACGGAGGTGTTCCGTGGGAAACATTTTTTTATGCCAACCTTGATTGCCAGCTTGGTCGCCGAGCGTGTCGGCGGCTGCGTTGTGGGTGACCCTTCTCTAGAATTAACCGGTTTTGCTCCGGCGGATGGAGCCAAGTCCGGTGATCTCACCTTCGCGGAAAACGAAGCGTACTTTCTGCGGGCTGATCAAAGTGCTGCTTCAGCTATTCTGGTGGCCGGTGATTTTCGGTCGTCTACCGGCAAGACTATTCTGCAAGTCGAGAATGCGCGGGTGGCCTTTGCTCAGGTGTTGCCGCTGTTTTTTCCTGAGCCGGTTTTGCCGGCAGGGATCCATGCGTCGGCGGTGGTGGCAGCTTCGGCACAAGTGGATCCTTCGGCGCATGTGGGGCCTCAGTGCGTCATCGGTGAACGGGTCCGGATCGGGGCTGAGGCGGTCCTCATTGGTCGCAATTTTATCTCGGATGATTGTGTGGTGGGTGACGGATGCCGGCTTTATCCGAATGTGACGCTCTACCCTCGCAGTGCGCTGGGGCGGCGTGTGCGCATTCATGCGGGCTCGGTGATTGGTTCGGATGGCTTTGGCTATGTGTTCGACAAGGGTGAGCACCGTAAGGTGCCGCAGGTGGGGCAGGTGATCATCCATGATGACGTTGAAATCGGTGCCAATGTTACGATCGATCGGGCGGCTCTCGGGGCCACGGTGATCGGCCGTGGTACCAAGATCGATAACCTGGTTCAGATCGCCCACAATGTGACCATCGGTGAGCACTGTATTCTGGTGGCGCAGGTGGGAATCGCGGGCAGCACAAAGATCGGTAATTACGTGACGATCGCAGGTCAGGTGGGGGTGGCGGGTCACTTGCGGATCGCGGATAAGGTGACGATTGCGGCGCAGTCCGGGGTGATGCACCACATTCCGGAGGGACAGAAATGGCTGGGTTCTCCCGCTGGCCCGGATCGTGTGATGAAGCGTCAGTACTTGGCGATGGAGCGTCTGCCGGAGTTGCTGCGCCGTGTGCAGGAGTTGGAGCGGCGGCTCGGGGATGAGGCTTCGTCTTCCGCATAGGGTGTTTGGGCTTGTGGGGGCGGGATGGAGAAATAAGGTGTCTGATCATGAGGATTCCCCGATGTGTTCCCTGCTCGGTCCGGGTATGGGTCGTGGCGTTGGGGATGAGCCTGTCGAGCGGTGCTTCAGGGGCCGTGGCGACCAATGGAGTTCATTGGTCTTACCGGCCGTTGCAGTTACCTGAGGTTCCGGTGGTTTCAAGCCCGTCGGGTCCCGTAACACATCCGATTGATGGGTTTATTTTAGATCGGCTGCATCGGGAGGGGATTCCGCCGACGCCGGAGGCCGATCGGCGCACGCTGCTACGTCGGGTGAGTCTCGATTTAACAGGGTTGCCGCCGACGCCCGCGGAGATGGATGCCTTCTTGAATGATTCGTCGACGGATGCGTATGAGCAGTGTGTGGAACGGTTGCTGGCGTCGCCTCGCCACGGTGAGCGTTGGGCGCGTCATTGGTTGGATGTGGTCCACTACGGTGAGACCCATGGCTACGACAAGGATCAGCCCCGTCCGAACGCGTGGCCGTATCGGGATTATGTGATCCGGGCTCTGAATTCCGATAAACCGTATTCGCGGTTCATCCGGGAACAAATCGCGGGCGATGTGCTCTGGCCGGATACCGAAGAGGGCGTCACGGCCACCGGATTCATCTCGGCTGGGCCGTGGGACTTGATCGGCCATGCCGAGGTCCCGGAGTCGAAGACGGATGGCAAGATCGCTCGCCTGCTCGATCGAGATGATATGGTGGCGACGGTGATGAACACCTTCAACAGCGCTACGGTCCAGTGTGCACGCTGTCACGATCACAAGTTCGATCCGGTTCGCTCGGAGGAGTATTACCAATTGACGGCAGTGTTCGCCGCGCTCGATCGGGCTGACCGGAAGTTCGATGCCGATCCCACTGTGGCGGAGCGTCGACGATTTCTGGAGGGACGTAGGGCTGCGTTGCAGCAGGAAAAGAAGCCTCTGGATGAAGCGATGGTTCGTCAGGGTGGGCGGCGGTTCGCTTTGCTCGAACGACGCGTTGCCGCTGCGGAGGCCGGGAGCAAGGAACCTGCGCGGCCGGAGATGGGCTGGCACTCGGCCATCCAATCGAAGGCCGATGTTGTTCAGTGGGTGCAGGTGGATCTGGGGCGGCCCGTTGAGATTCACCGGCTCCTCTACGCCGGTTGCCACGATGACTTCAATGGCATCGGCAAGGGGTTTGGGTTTCCGGTTCGGTACCGGATGGAGTTGTCGGACGATCCCGAATTCAAGGCGGGCGTCCAGCAACTAGAGGATCAGACCGGTGGCGATTTGCCCAATCCCGGGGTGACCCCGCGAGAGGTGAAGGTGCCGGGCTTGCGGGGGCGCTACGTGCGAGTCACGGCCACCCGCCTCGCGGCCCGCATGAACGACTTTATCTTCGCTCTCTCGGAGTTGGAGATCTTGGATGACCAGGGCAGCAATTGGGCTCTCGGCGCGCCGGTGAGCGCGAGTGACAGCATCGAGGCAGCTCCGCGTTGGGGGCGGGACAACCTCACGGATGGGTGGTTTCCTGGTCGGACTCAGTCTGCGACGGGAGAGGCCTTGGATCGGTTGCGGAAGGATCGCAAGGCTCTGGAGGAATTGCCGGCTCTGAGCGCGAGCCTAGCTCGCTTGACTCCAATCCGCACCGAACTGGACCAGGTGACTCGAGAAATCTCAACCCTTCCGCCCCAACGGATGGTCTACGCGGGCACGGTGCACCACGGAGGAGGTGCGTTCCGGGGCACCGGTTCTAACGGGGGGAAGCCTCGGCCTGTCTATTTGCTGGCGCGCGGGGATGTGCGTAAACCCGGCAACGAGGTAATACCGGGCGTGCCTCGATCCTTGGGTTTGAGCCGCGGACTTCAGGTCGATCCCGCCATGCCGGAAGGCCAGCGCCGGGTGGCCTTGGCCGAGTGGATTGCCGATCCAGAGAATGTGCTTACCTGGAGGTCCATCGTGAACCGGGTCTGGCAGCATCATTTCGGCCGCGGTTTGGTTGAGACAGCCAATGATTTCGGTCGCATGGGTACGGCTCCTAGTCACCCAGAGTTGATGGACTGGTTGGCGGTCTGGTTTCGTGACAACGGTCAATCCCTCAAGTCGTTGCACCGCCTGATCGTGACGAGTCGCACTTACCGGCAGAGTTCTGTGGTTCCGAATCCAGAGATCCACCCGGGCGCGGCGCGCGACTCCGACAATCGACTGCTCTGGCGCATGAACCGTCGGAAGCTGGAGGCTGAGGCGATCCGCGATTCCATGCTCTGGGTGGCGGGGCGCCTGGATGAACGCCGCGGTGGGCCGAGTTTCAAGGATTTCGTCGTGGAGCGGCCGGAGCACTCGCCGCACTACGAGTACGGGTTGCACAACCCGGAAGATCCCGAGTCACACCGGCGCTCGGTGTACCGCTTTCTGGTGCGTTCTCAGCCCCAGCCGATGATGGCGGCCTTGGACTGCGCCGATCCGTCGATTTCGGTGGACCGTCGTAACGAGACCCTCAATGCCCTGCAGGCTTTGGCTCTGATGAACCACAAGCTGGCGGTGTCGATGTCCCGTCATTGGGCCGTCCGCTTGGAGCACGAAGCCCCAACGATCCCGGAACGAGTCTCGCTGGGAATGCGCTTAGCCCTTGGCCGCAGACCGACCGCCGAAGAGTCCCAGGCGCTGGTCAGCCATGCCGAACACCATGGCTTGGCCAGCACCTGCCGTTTGCTGCTCAACCTCAACGAATTCGTGTTCGTCGATTGAGCCTGAGGGTCTGTTGCAAAGGGATAGACCTGTCAGACACTCAACTCAGCGGCCGAGGTCGAGGCAGACAGCCTCCTTGGTAGAGCGGGCAAAGATCTTGCCGTTGGCTAATACGGGCGTGGTCCAGCACTTGCCGTCGAGCACGTCGGCGCGGGCCAGTTCTTTGTAAGCCGCGGCGTTGGTGTCGATGAGCACGAGGTGTCCGTCATCCGAGAGAGCTAAGATGCCGCTGCCGGTCAGGATCACGTGGCCGGGTCCGAATCCGGGCTGTTCCCACTTCACGGTTCCCGTGGCGATGTCGACGCACTTCACCGGGCCGTTGCCGTATTCCTTGAACTGGAACATGCCGAAGAGGTGGCCGTCTTTCAGTACGGGCGTCGACCAGTGGTTGGCCAGAGGTTTATTACCGGCGAAACGGTAGGCCTCGGTGGCGGTCCACTGAGATCCGTTCTTGGTCACCTTGGCGGCTCCTGCACCCACGCCGTAACCGGCTGAGCAGTACACCAAGTCACCGGAGACGACCGGCGAGGCCGCCGTGGAGACCTTGTAGGGGAAGTTGTGACGCCAGAGCTCGGTGCCGGTCTTGGGATCTACCGAGACCAGTCCCGATTGGAGGAACCAGACGACCTGACGCACACCATGAATCGTGGCCAATACGGGGGAGGCATGGGTGATCTTCTCGTCACCGGTCTTCCAGATCGGAGCGCCGGTCTTGACGTCCAGGGCCATCAGGCTCTCGCCGGCACCGCCACCAGCCACGAAGACTCGGCCATCTTCGATCACCGGTGATTGAGCGTTCTGCCAGGAGATGTTTCGGCCGGCGTGGTCTTTGGCGAGATCGCTCTTCCAGACTTCTTTGCCGGTCTTGGCGTCGAAGGCTTGCACCACGAGCTTGGCCGAGAAGGTGTACACCCGGCCGCCCTGAACAGCAGGCGTTGAGCGCGGGCCGTCACCGCCTCGGTTCTCTTTGGTGCCGTCATCGCCACCGTCGCCGGTCTTCATGGATCCCAAGGCCGCGGTCCACAGCTCCTTGCCGGTGTTGGCATCGCGGGCAACGAGGGTCTCGAGCAGGGCACCCCCTGAATCCCGGAGTTCTTGGGTGAAGCAGCGGCCGCCAGCCACAGCGAACGAGCTGAAGCCAGCGCTGCTGGGAACCTTCCACAGCACCTTAGGCCCACTGGCGGGCCAGGTCGTGGCGATCTTCTCCGAGGTGGCTCCGTCGTGGTGGGGTCCGCGGTACTCGGTCCAGTCGGCTCCGTGGGAGACGAGTGAGGTGGCGATGAGGGCGGCCAGTGCCAAGGGACGTTGCATGGGCTAAGCCGTGACGGATCTGCGGCGCTCCGTCAAACCCCGAGTGTCCCCCTAGGGCTCCTTCGATCGGTTAACTTATGCCTTCAATCCGCGGGACGGCTGGGCTTTGCTGGGCGTATGGACGCGCTGATCAAGGTTCTTCGCCGGGACGCCACCCTCAGTCCCGCTACGCTGGCGGCGATGCTGAGCCGGTCTGAATCAGAGATTCGGGCCGAGATCTCCCGCCTAGAAGCCGAGGGAATCTTGCTGGGTTATCGGGCCGTGGTGAACGAGGAGAAGCTCGGGCATGACGTAGTCCGGGCGATGATCGAAGTGAAGATCACCCCGGAGCGCGGTGGTGGTTTCGACAAGCTCGCCGAGCGGATTTCCCGCTACGAAGAGGTGCGGTCCTGTCACTTGATGTCCGGCGGCTATGATTTGCTCGTCGAGGTGGAGGGCAGCGACTTGCGCGACGTAGCCGCATTCGTCTCCGAGAAGCTGTCCACCATTCAGGGGGTTCTTTCGACAGCGACCCACTTCGTGCTCCGCGCTTACAAGGAGCAAGGCTTGCTGATGAAGCGCGACG